>CAMNHK010000003.1 GCA_946539445.1 uncultured Caryophanales bacterium | reverse complement strand
GAGTATATTCAACCGAACCCCCTGAAGACCTAGTCGTGAGACTAGGTCACTTTTTGTTTGTGGTAGATCTTTGTCTTTATATAATTTTATTCATTGTTATTTGTCATTATTTGTTTTTATTAGTAACGTGTTTTAAATGTCTTGTATTCGGAAAATAGTGATATCTTGTACTCATTTGATTTACACTTTTAAAAGTATATTTTATGCAGAAAAAGTTGATTTTCATATTTATATATATATAATATAATTAAGATAGAATAGATAAAGATTCGGATGTGTAAAGTATGAAGAGATTTATATTACCAATTTTATTATTCTTGATGTTTATACCGTTTTGTGTTAATGCAGAATCAAAGAGTTTATATGAAGAGATGCAAAATAATTCAGCTAGTGATGTTGAAATCGATTTTTCTACTTCTTATGGAAATGGACTCTTTAGTCGCAATACTACTCTAAATGATGAGTATCCAATATATTATTATCGAGGAAATATTGATAATAATAATGTAATATTTGCAGAAAAATGTTGGAAAATTGTTAGAACAACAGATCAAGGTGGAATTAAATTAGTATACAACGGAATTCCTAATAGTGATGCTTGTACTAATACAGGTGTGAATTCTATGCTAGTAGCACAAACGTTTCAAAATAGAAATTATTATGGAAGTTTTGCATTTGGTGGCTACAGTTATGGTGATTATTATTGGAATGGTAGTGTTAATGGTCAAAAAGAAAATGCTTATTTTGGCAGTACTGTTACTTATGAAGATGGTAAATATAAGCTTGTAAATCCTAAAATTGGTTTAGATGAAAACCATCATTATAGTTGTAATAGTACAAATATCGACGATACTTGTTCAAGAGTTTATTTTTATACTTCTGGAAGTTATTTTCCAACAAGTGGATATTATTTAGGAAAGTATTATATTATATTAGAAAATGGCAAGAAGATTGATGATGCAGTTATAGATATGACATATGCTCATAATGATTCTATAAAATCTACTGCTCATAACAAGTTAGATAATTGGTATATTGAGAATTTAAAATCTTATGAAGATATTATAGAAGATACTAATTGGTGTAATGAGAAGAAATTAGCAAAAACTTATTGGAATGAAAATGGTTATTTGAATTTATCTACACTTAATTATAAAGTAAACAGTAAATATGAAAATGAATATCCTATTTTGAATTGCGAAACCACCATGAATGTTAAAAGTAAGTATCTTTCTTATCCTATTGCTTTATTAACAGCGGATGAAGTGATTTTAGCTGGAGGAAGTGTTAGCGATTCGACAGCTACAAATGATTATTACTTACGAACGGGAGCTAATTTTTATTATCTTTTAAATCCTAAGTATTATGATTATTCCCAAGGTGTTTTTATGTATTGTATTAATAGTTATGGTGGTATTGATTCTTGTAGCGTTAGAAGTCCGATAACATATCTTAGACCAGCTATTTCTTTAAAGCATATTGCAACTTATTATAAAGGCGATGGAAGTAAAAATAAACCTTATTGTGTTAGTTTACATCATTTTGGAATTATTAATATTAATAATAATGCTGATTTTGGTAATCTAAAAGTTTTGAATGATGATTTATTATCTATTGAGGAATCATCATTGGTTAATTTTACAATAGAATTAAAAAAAGGATATGCTGTAAAAAAAATAGACATAATAGATTCTAATAACAATTTAGTCGAATATCAGTCTAATGAAAATGATAATGAATACTTTTTTGTAATGCCTGCTTCTAATGTAACAGTTACGCCAATCTACGAAAAAGTAAAAAGTAGTATTAATGTTGAAATTGTAAATGAAACAGAAGATTTAACCGTAGAAATAAATGATATGACTCAAGTACAATATGAAGAAAAAGTAACATTTAAAGTTACTCCTATTAAAGGTTATAAAGTAACTAATTTAAAAATATTAGATAAAGATAATAATGAAATAGAATATGAATCTACTGATAATAAGAATTATACTTTTACAATGCCTGCTAGTGATGTTACGATTATTCCAAGTTATGAAAGAGTTTCAAATGCTGTAAATATCGAAGAAAATAAAAACACAAAAAAATTTGTAATAGAAGTAAATGATTCTAAAGCAGTTGTTTATGAAGATAAAGTTAAATTTAGAGTAGTACCTGAAGCAGGCTATGAAGTAGAAAAAATCGAAATAAAGGACGAAGAAGATAACGTTATAGAGTATAGAAAAACTGATAAAGAGAACGAATATGAATTTACTATGCCAGATACTGATGTAGTAATTACCTTAGCATATAAAAAAATAGAATTGATTGAGGTACCAAATACAATTAAAAATCCGAATACAGGAACTGGAATGTATGTTGTTATATCAATAATTGTTTTTGCGTTCAGTTTAAGCATATATTTGATTATGAAAAAAAGAAAAATTACATTATAAAATGATCGGAAGATTAAGATATTCCGTTAAATGATTTATGACATTATGACATTAAATTTGTGGGTGGTGTACCTTAAAAGAAATGTCATAAATGTCACTGATAAAAACGATAAAAAAAGAATGTAATCTATTGCTAGACTACATTCTTTATTTCTACCCATTATTCACCCATTATTTTGAATAGATTTTGATAAAATTTTATTAAATTTAAGTAAACTCAAATAATGGAAAAGCCTTATTTTACAGGGATTTAAGCCTAGTCGACACTTGGTAAAAATCTCCCCCTGAAGAGAGACGAAAGTCTCTCAATTAGTTGTAAATAAAGGCTTTAAAGCCTTTATATTTTGTTCTAGGTGGCAATTAGGTGGCATTTTGTGTGTTGAAAAGGTGGTTTTCAGGTGGTTTTATGAGCATAAGTAAAATATTTTAACACTATATCAAATATTTGAAGGCATTGTCGAAACATGACGAAAATCCTAGCTTTTGATGTATAATATAATCATGGAAAAAAATTTAGATGAAACATTTGATTCTATTAGAATAGATCCATTTGTTTATAAAAGGTAGTTTATTTCATTGTTTCCAATGATGCTATCATGTTTTATAATTTTATAGTATAATAAAAAATAGGAAGTGTGTAACTTATGAAGAAAATATTAAAAAAATGGTATATATTTGTACCAATAATTATAGTTGTTATAGGTGGTATTGTAGCAGGTATATTTTTATTAAATAAGAAGGAAGATAAAAAGAAAGACCCAGTAATTGAGGTATCTGTAATAGATACTCTTACACCATTAAGTTCTGCGAATTCTTCTGAAGCTACTAAACTAATAAAGAGTAATATTGTAAAAATAGTAAATAAAATAGATGATAAAACAAACATCGTAGGTACGGGATTTTTTGATAAATCTGGATATCTTGTAACTAATAGTCATATCGTAGATATTAAAGGAGATATTACTATAGAATACGAAGATGGAAGTACTTCAGTAGTTCAATTATATAGTAATGATATTACATCAGATATAGCACTTCTTGCAGTAGAAAATCCTAAAGTAAAAGCTATGTATTATGGTGATACTTTATCATTAAATATTACTGATGATGTGTATGCAATTGGTTATCCATTTGCTTTAAAAGGAGAATCAAGTGTAACTAAAGGTATTTTATCAGCTAGAAGATCTGCTGGAAATATCGGATTTTTACAATTAGATATATCTTTAAATACAGGTAATTCTGGTGGACCACTTATTAATGATAAAGCTGAACTTTTAGGAATTAATACTTATGCAACAGAAAATGCTTCGATTGGAATGTCTATTTCTTCAGAATCATTACAAAATATAATTAAGGAATTAATCGATAAAAAGGAAGTAAATTATTTAACTGAAAAAAGGCCTTCTAATGCTCTTTCTGTTGTACTTAATGAAATAGGCTATAGTGAAGAAGATTTATATAACGAAGATACAATATTAAAAAATGTTGATAAAGATAATGCTGATAAGATATACAATGACGAAGGAAATGGAAAGAATCATCAAAATAGCGGAAATAAAAATAACAAAGAAAATCAAACTTCTAAGAAAAGTTCTGATGCAACGTTATCAATCTTATCTATAGATGGATATGATATAGGATTTAGTTCTTTAAATACAAATTACCATATTAAATTAAAAAATCAAGAAAATGTATTAAGTGTAAATGCTATTGCAAATGATCCTAAGTCTAAGGTAGAAGTAAATGGTAATTCTGAATTAAAAGAAGGAACAAATATTATACTTATTAAAGTAACTGCTGAAGATTCTACAGTAAATGAATACAAAATAACCGTTACTAAACCTATAACTTATCTTGATGGAATAGCTGGAATACTTTGCAGTTTAGATGTTCAAAAATATAATGGTGTTAATAGTTTTCAAATAGCGGGTTGTGATTTCATTGATTCTGATAGAGTTAGAATATATCCACCATCAGAAGCAGATATTGTAAAAAGTGTTAAAATAGATGTCTATAAAGGCTGGAATGACGGAAACGTTACAGGCAATGATACAAATGGTAAACCTATAGGTTTCCTTAAATCATATACATTCGGATCATCATATTCATACAATATTCCATTAGCTGATATCAGAGCATTATTAGCTGACGAAGACTATGAAGGCGGGGTATATGAAGGAGCCGATTTAACATTTAGAATAGCATTGACAACAAGAAATCAAGGAACATTCTATTCATCTATGCCATGGGGATTATCAAAATAATAAGTTGACGGACACTTAGTGTTCGTTTTCTTTTGTTAAAATAATTTTAGGTGGCATTTAGGTGGCAAAAGTTAGAAAATTAGTCGAAAGTCTAATTTTTTATTTCCTCGCAATCCCTTTATTTATAAGGGTTTGTAACAATAGGTGGGTATACCTAAAACCTATAAAAAGTACCCCCCTGAAGACCTAGTCGTGAGACTAGGTCACTTTTTTTATTCCTTTTATTTATAAATGTGATATAATGATTTTACAATTTACATTATCAAGAGCAAGTGAGAGAATTGGCTCTATGACCTTGCACCAACCTATTGAATTAGGTGGTAATACCAACAAAGAATTTCTTTGAATGATAAATACGAATAAACCTGATACTTTTTCGTATGAGGTTTTTCTTTTCTTGATAGTGTATGAGGAGAGGAGAATTTATGGAAAAGTATATTATTCATGTACCACATTCTTCTTTGAAAATACCTAGATGTTTTCAAAAAAGATTGATGGTTGATTCTAAGTATTTTGAAAAGGAGAATCAGTTTATTAGTGATTTTTTAATTGATCAGTTTTTACCTCCTAATTTTTCTAATGTTGTGAAGTTTTCTTATTCTAGGATGTTTTGTGATGTTGAGAGGTATTTGGATGATTCCAAAGAAGAAATGTCAAAATATGGTATGGGTGCTATTTATGAAAGAGATTCGAATCAACGAGAGTTTGTTCAATTGGATTCTTTTTATAAGAAATATGTGATTGAGTATTATTACAAAAAACATCATCAAGAATTGGATCAAATGGTTGAGCAAGTTTTCAGTGTATATCCCGATTGCTTTATCATTGATTTACATAGTTTCTCAGATGAATTTGTTTATAAGATGTTTCATAAAAGGGACAATCCAGATATTTGTATTGGTATTAATCAAGAAAACTTTGATAAAGATTTATTAAAAAAAACCATTCGTCATTTTCACAGTTATGGTTATTCTGTTATGGTTAATTATCCATATAGTGGAAGTATTATATCGAATCGTTATCCTAATGTTAAATCCATTATGATAGAAGTTAATAAAAGAGTTTATTCTAATGATTCATTATTTCATCAATTTTATCAATGTATGATGAAGTATTATGATGTCTTATAGTTTTTTACGTCAATCAAGAATTGTTATTGTTGAATAATGATTCTAACCATTATATAATGTTTCTATAGAATAGGAGAATCTTTATGAATAATAATGAAGTAAATAATCAAGTGGACAGTGAACAAACTCAAGATACAGTTTTAAAAGAAGAGAATAAACAAATGAAACGTCCCTTTCTTCCTTTTGTTGTATTGGTAGTAATATTAGTAGTTGGAGTTTTTGGAGCAATTCTTGGTAAAGGATTACATTCTAGTAATAGTGATATAAGTATTGAAGAAAAAGAACCTTCTAAAGAGAAAATAAAAAGTACTGATACGAAAGAGATTAAAAAAGAAACAGAAAAAGAAACCGATAAAAAGAATACAGAAGTAAAAGAAGTGAAAGAAGAGCCTACTAATAATACTACTACGGTTGATAAACCGGCTAATCAAGAGGCACCAGCCTCTGCCGATAATCCTACTCCAGTAGAGAATCCGCCTGCTACTCCTAATGAACCAGAAGCACCTGTAGTAGAGGAGATAGAAGAAATACCTGGTACTATTTTGTATTTATACGAAGGTGAAGGTAATTATATTGAGATGGATGGAATTGGTTTTGAGTATGTTAATTTTCAATCGAATATATTAACGGTTAATGTTACGATTAATGGTGATACACAAAACTATGATATTTTATTAGGACAACTAAAGAAGATTCAACACTTAAAAAATACTATTATGATTGAACAGAAAGAAGAATATTTTTTAATCCATTTCCTATAAAATATTTATAAATTGAAAAAGAGAGAAATTAGAATTCTCTCTTTTTTACTTTTTGTGTTTCTATATCATGAATTAATTGGCGAACATTTTTATAAGTCTTTAAAGAACATTTCCTTAATCTAGGATTGATTCCAATTTGATATCCATTATATTCTTCTATCATAAACTTATCATTGTCTCCATCTCCGATGGTATAAATTTCCTCTTTTGATAAATTCGGAATATAGCTTTCTAAAAACTGTATTGGAGTAGACTTGGTTACGTTTTGTGGTTTGATACAGAAGAAAACAGTATCTCCATAACCATATACTAAGAAACTATAGGTTGGATGTATGGCCTTAATTCGTTTCCATTCGGCTAAAAACTCTGGAGTTATATTTTGATCTTTTAGGACAAAATTAATGCTACTAATTGGTTGATTGTTTGGAAAAGCATTTTCATATTCTCTTGTAGTACCGAATTGTATCTCTTCATAATGATCCATGTGAAATAAAGGAGTTAGTGCAGAATAAATATCTAATGACATATTGGTTTCATGTAGTAAAGTAGAGGTTTTATCAAACAAATGAGAACCATCTTCTGTTGCTAAAAAGTCGATAGGAATTTGATATTTTTCTACTTTATCCATTAGCGATTCAAAACTTCTACCACTTGATAGCATGAATAAATTATTTTGACTTCGCCAACGGTGAATGGTTTCAACGTTTTTCTTAATTGGATTTTCTCCCGTATAAAAGGTTCCGTCAAAGTCACTTACTAGTAATTTCATAGTTTTACTCCTTTCTGTCAACAACTGGATTTTATTGTAACATAATTTTTTTTGTTTGACTATTATTCTATTTCCTGTGGTATGATATAGGTAGAAGAATTGGAGGAATGAAGTGTGACTTTTTTTGAATTAAGTAATCAATGCAAAATGCCTGCACTTGGAATTGGAACGTTTTTATTATCCCCTGAAGAGGCAGAAAGAAGTGTTTTAGCTGCTTTAAAAGATGGATATCGTTTGGTGGATACGGCTAATGCTTATGTAAATGAAAGGGCTGTTGGAAGAGCTATTCGTAATTCTGGGGTTGTTCGTTCTGAGTTGTTTGTATCTACTAAACTTTGGCCAACTGAATATGAAAATGAAAAGGCGGTTGATGAAACGTTAGAACGACTAGGTTTAGAATATGTAGATTTATTATTTTTACATCAACCTGCTGGAAATTGGAAAGCTGGATATAAATTATTGGAAAAAGCTTATAAAGAAGGGAAAATAAAAGCAATCGGTATTTCTAATTTTGAAGGAGAATCTCTTAATGAATTACTAAATAATTGTGAAATAAAACCACATGTTATTCAAGCAGAAGCTCATCCTTATTTTTGGAATAAGGAAGTACGTAGGGTAGCGGCTATTCATGATATTCAATTTATGAGTTGGTATCCCTTAGGACATGGCGATACAAATTTATTAAAAGAACCTATTTTAACAACCATTGCCAATAATCATCAAAAAACGGTGGCTCAAATTATTTTGAAGTGGCATATTCAATGTGGTATGGTGGTTATTCCAGGAAGTAAAAACCCAGATCATATTCGTGAAAACTTTGAATTGTTTGATTTTGAATTGACGGATTCTGAAATGAATATGATTGCTTCTTTACATAAAGAAGAACGTTATTATATTCCTAGTGAAGATAATCTTCAAAAATATGCAACATTTCATTTAAATTATGAAGAAAAGTAGATGAAAATCTACTTTTTTGGTATGATTGTATTGAATGGAGTTGGTCTTATGAAAAAGATTGTAGCAATTGGTGGTGGAGAAAATGGTCGATTACGTCCAGATGGATCTCATGCTGCTTATGAAACAAGACCAATGGATGGGGAAATCGTTGAATTAACTGGTAAAAAAAATCCACATTTTTTGTTTATTGGGCATTCTCAAATATTAGGAAATCAAGAAGGCTATTTTCAAACAATGAGAGTTATCTATGAACGCTTTGGATGCATTTGCAGGGATTTAAAAAGTGATGAACTGGAAGATTCTGATACGGTCCGAGAAAAAATAGAATGGGCTGATATTATTTATGAAGGTGGTGGAAATACTCTCGATATGATAGATTTGTGGAAGAAAACAGGATTTGATAAAGTACTTTATCAAGCTTGGCAAAATGGAAAAGTATTGTGTGGATTGTCTGCCGGTGCTAATTGTTGGTTTAAGGAATGTTCCAGTGATTCTTTACGGATTAAATATGGTCCGGAGCAACCTTTAATTGGAATGGATTGTTTGGGATTTTTAGATGGATTGTTTGTGCCTCATTGTGATGAGGTTGGTCGTGAAGAAAGTGTAAAAGAAATCTTAAAGAATAGTAAGCAAATAGGCCTTTTGTTTTCGAATTGTGCGGCTTTGGAAGTTATTGATGATACCTACCGTGTTATAACTAGTAATGCGATTAATCATGGAATTGAAGCTTATGCTGCTCGGGCTTATTGGGAAGATGGAGAGTATTTAGAAGAACGATTGGATTTATCAGACCAATTTAAACCGTTAAAGTCTCTTTATGAGCGAAATATTTCTAAGAATAAAGAAATGAAGAAGGGATAATATGAAAAAAGAATCTTTTTATATTCCATCGAAATGTGATGATTTACGATTATTTACGACTGTTTTTATTCCTAACAAAAAGCCAATTGGTATTATTCAATTTACGCATGGAATGATGGAACATCAAACTTATTATTATGATTTAATGGAACACTTTACCGAAAAGAATTATGTTTGTATTATTCATGATCATCGTGGTCATGGTAAGAGTGTTTATAAGGATGAAGATTTAGGTTATTTCTATGAAGAAAAAGCCGATTATATTGTAGAAGATACTCATCAAATTACAGAGTATATCAAAGAAAAATATCCTAATATTCCTCTTTCTTTATTTGGACATAGTATGGGTTCATTGGTTGTGAGAAAATATTTAAAAAAATATGATTCTGAAATTGATCATCTTATTGTTTGTGGATCTCCTAGTAAAAATGTGATTGCTCCTTTTGGTTTGTTGCTTACAAAAATTTATAAAATCGTTATGGGAGAACGTTATCGTAGTAAGTTATTAGAACATTTGGCTCTTACTCCTAAGAGTTTAGATGAATGGTTAACTACTAATTATAATTATGTCCAGGAGTATAAACAGGATCCTCATTGTAGTTTTACTTTTACGGTAAATGGATTTATTAATTTAGTTCAATTAATGATTGATGTATATAGTAAAAAAAATTGGAATGTTCAACATCCTGATTTGCCAATATTATTTGTTGCGGGAAGTGACGATATTATTATTAAAGGAGAAAAGAATTGGAAAAATAGTATGAAATTTTTGAATGGTATTGGATATACTAATATCGAAAATATTCTATTTTCTGGATGTAAACATGCTGTGTTTATGGACGATGAGGAAAAGTTTTTTCAAGAAGTTTTACAATTTATAAAAAAATAGATAATAGTTTTATTTGATTTTTTAGTGAAAATTCGTTATGATGGAATAGTAAGGTAAGGTGTTCATATGAAGAAACTATTTATTATGATTATGGTTTTATGTTCTTTTGCGTTTGCGCCTGTTTTGGTACAAGCAGAAGATTTAATAGGAGCAGGATTTGGAATTTCGGAAGAAGGCCAAACTGTTGTTAGTGATTATTCAGAAGAATTTGAAGAATTAGAAACGAGTCTTTCTTCCTTTTCAAGATCTTCTCGTTCTAGTATTTTTTCTAGTTCTGAAGCAAGTAGTCAATTAGCCATTATGATTCTTGTTATTTTTGCAAGTTTTGCGGTAACGAGTACTTGTATTTATCAATTTGTTTTAAAAAAACAGTTATAATTTATACAATTTGCCATAAAATAATAATGTCATAGAAATATGACATTTCTTTTTAGAAAAAAATTAGCACTTGCTATTGACAAGTGCTAAAAATAGTGATACTATTAAGATGTAGTAAGAAATACTACAGGTGTTAATTGATTATTATTTGTGCTACCGATAAGATAACACATGTTATGAAAGGAAGTTGATTTATATGATGTTAATGCCAAGAAGAGATTTTGATTTATTTGATGATGATTTCTTTCGAGATGGTTTTTTCACAGGAAAGGATAAAACTTTAAACTTAATGAAAACGGATATTCGTGAAACAGAAAATAGTTATGTTTTAGATGTTGATTTACCTGGATACAATAAGGAAGATATTAAAATAGATGTTACAGATGGTTATTTAACAATTAACGCAAAAACAAATAAAGAAGTAAATGAAGATAATAAAGATAACTATGTACGTCGTGAGAGATTTACGGGAGAAGTTAGTCGTAGTTTCTATGTAGGTGAAGATGTAGAAAACGATAAAATTAAGGCTTCTTTCAAAAATGGTATTTTAACTTTGGAAGTTCCTAAAGTAGATCCTGAAAAGAAATCACCAGAAAAGAAATACGTTGAAATTAGTGATTAATAAAAAGTCTAGTTTTCTAGACTTTTTTCTTTTCTTATATTACAATTAATATGAAAAGAGGGATTTTATGAGTGCTGTTATGACATCGTTTTTAACATTTTTAGTAGTATTATCTATTTCCTCTGTAATTACCAATTTATTTCTAGATCGAAAGAAAAAAGATAAGAAGAAAAAGTAGGGATTATTATGTTTGAAGTGGAAGAACAAGATGGATTGAGAATTGATAGTTATTTGGCTAGTAAAATGGAACTATCTCGTAGCAAAATTCAAAAATTAATTCAAGAAGATCAAGTACTCGTAAATGGGAAAACGGTCAATCGTTCTTACTGTGTAAAAATGGGAGATATTATTGACGTGGAAGAGGATTTGGATTATGAGTTACATGTTGTCGCAGAAGATTTACCTCTTGATATTGTTTATGAAGATGATGATTTAATTGTTTTGAATAAAGCCAGTGGAATGGTTGTTCATCCAGCTCCTGGTCATTATACAGGAACTTTGGTAAATGCTTTACTATATCGTTATAAATTAACAAGTGGTGAAGCAAGTCGCCCTGGAATTGTTCATCGTTTGGATAAGGATACAAGTGGATTGATGCTAGTTGCTAAAAATGAGTGGACTCATGAAAAACTATCCGAAATGATTGCTTCTAAAGAAGTTGAAAGAAAATACGTGGCAATTGTTGAGGGGGTTATTAAGCATGATACAGGAGAAATAGATGCTCCTATCGGAAGAGACTCTAATAATCGGCAAAAGATGGCAGTTACCGATGTTCATGGAAAAGAAGCTGTCACTCATTTTAGAGTTTTAGAAAGATTTCAAAATCATACATATATTGAGTGTAGGCTAGAAACCGGAAGAACTCATCAAATTCGTGTTCATATGGCTTATATTGGTTATCCTGTTTTAAATGATCCTTTATATGGAAGGGGAAAGTGTACGGAGTTTGGGCAAATGTTGCATTCTTATTCTATTCGTTTCCAGCATCCAAGAACAGGAAAAGAATTGTTTTTTCAAGTGGATGCTCCACAAGAATTTCAAGAAAAATTAGAGGAACTTAGAGGCTAATTAGTCTTTTTGTTCTTTTTTTTATGATAGAGGTTGACAGAATGTTCGAACATGATTATAGTATAAACTCGAAGGAATATGATACCTCAGGAAGATAGGTGTATCGTTATGTTTCAAAAACTTTTTTCTATCTTTCGTCGAAAACGAAAGAAAATTTTTATTAAAGAATTACGTCCTGATATGACTCAGTGTCGACTTATTTTAGTGGACAAAAAGGTGAAGTAATATGGAAGCTTTGGTAGAGTCGGTTAACGTAGATAGTTTTTATTCATTGAATACTTTAATGGCGCCTGTAAATGTTTATTTAAAAGTAACAGGAGCTTGTGATTTGAAGTGTTCCTTTTGTTCGCAAGCATATGCTTCTAGACGGCATATGGATTTTGAATCGGCTAAAAATTTATTAACGGAATTAAAACAGATGGGTGTTGTATCCATTACTTATACGGGAGGAGAACCATTACTATATCCTTCTATTAAACCATTATTAAAATATGGTCAGGAACTAGGATTTCATCAAACGTTAGTTACGAATGGAGTTCATTTGTTGGATGATGTGGATATTTTATCAATGGTTCAAACGATTGGAATATCCTTACATGGTACACCTAAATGTCATGATGCATTATGTGGAGTGAATCATACTTTTTCTCGTGTTCAAAAAAGTATTGATATTCTTCTAAAAGATTATCCTAATCTTTCTCTTTTACTTAACTGTACTTTAAGTTTCAATACGATTCACGGGAAGAATATGGAATATGTAGTGGAATTTGCCAAAAAAAGAAACCTAGAAGTTTGTTTTGGAAGACTTAATTATTTAGGAAATGCAAAAGAAGACGAAGTAATTAATCCTAATCTTTATTTAGAAAAAATCCATAAACTTAAGCAAGAGTATTCTAAGATTTCGATTAGTAATTGTATTAGTCCTTGCAGTTGTGATCCTAAGTATCAGTATTTAACTCATTCTTGTGGGGCAGGGCAGACTATGTTTGCGATAGAAGCAAATGGGGATGTAAAAATCTGTCCATCTTCTAATTATATATTGGGAAATGTTTTTCAAACGAAGCTTTCTAAACTATTACATGGTCCTGAACTAAGAAAATTTTATCAATTGAATTGGCTACCAAATACTTGTCAGATTTGTAAGTCTTTCTTAAAGTGTAAGGGTGGATGTCATGCGGAAGGAGATGGGAAGTTCTTTCTTCATACATGTGATGCTTTGCTACTACAAAAAGAAGAGCAGGTTTGGGAAAAGATTCATAATCAAAAATTAATAATGAAAAATGTAATGATTCGAAAAGAAAAAAAGAATTATTTGCTTATAAGTGTTCCACTAAGGAAAATCAATTCTATTGGATATCATACTTTATCTTCTCTTAATGGGGAAAAAACGGGAGAAGAAATACTTGCTCTTTATCCTAAAATATCTAATATGAAAGATTTTATCATTACTTTATATTTAGATGGAATTATTGAGGTACGGTTATGAGAAAAAGATCGATTGGAAATGATCAATATATTATTCAACATGATAATAAGTATTATGTTGTGAATGAATATACTTTTGATTTATTAAATGCTTATTTTGAAAATACTACTATTGGAGAAATGGCGAGAGTGTTAAATCGTAATTCGTTTTCTTTGCGTAGAGAACTTCACATGTTGAGAAAAGAAATTCAGAACATTGAATATTATGATGATAATATTTCTCTAGATTTTCCTTTGAAAGTTCAATGGAAGGTAACGAATCGTTGCAATTTACATTGCAAACATTGCTACTTAGGTGATTTGGATTTTACGGAATTGCCAAGAAATGATTTAATGAAAATCGCGGATAGAATTATTGATAGTAATGTCTTGGAAGTTACGATTACAGGAGGAGAAGCATTGGTTGTTGCTTCCTTACCGGAGATTGTTGCGAAACTTTTGAAAAACGACATTAAAGTTAATATTTTTACGAATGCTATATTGTTAGATTCTTTTTCTAAGAAATTGGAAAAAGAATTAGGAATGATTCCATCGAAGCAACTCGATTTCTTTATCAGTGTTGATGGGGATGAAAAAGCGCATGATTTCATTCGTGGAAAAGGGAATTATCGAAAGACCATTCGAAATATTCAAAAAATGATTGATAAGGGATATCGAATTACTACAAACTCTGTATTGTCTCGAATGAATTATTTACAAATTCCTGAGTTATATCGAACTCTATATCAAATGGGAGTCTATAAAATTCAAATATCGAATTTAATTGATTCTGGAAATGCTACTAGTGATATGAAATTAGATACCGAAGAACATAAAGTATTTATGGAAAAATTAAGAGAAGTTCTTTCTTCTTTAGATTCTGGCGCTAAGCTGTTATATGCAGAGATGCCAGATGAGGGAGAAAGTAGTGAAGTATTTCTGCTCGGAAAAGATGGACAAAAACATTTACAAAAAGAACAGTGGAAGTGTTCTGCTGGAATTGGTAAATGTACGATTGACTATAATGGAAATGTATTCTGCTGTCCTTTTATTACCGAGTACTGTTTAGGAAATTTGTTACAAGAAGATTTTGCTACTGTATGGTCTAGCAAAAAAAGATTTCAGTTTTTAAAACTGATTGCTAAAGAAAATAATAATAGCCGAGTTTGTCTAGCTGTTAAAAGACGAATGGAACGCTAAAGGGGAACTAATTAGATTGAAAGGAGGTGATAGTACGAAAAAGATTGCCAATTTCTTTAAGAATTTGTTCTCTAAAGAAAAAGTAACAACTTTATTCCCAAATAATAAAGTGGTTTTAGCTGAATTGGGAGGAAACTACTGTTCTGATTCTTGCTAATGGGAGGTGTATATATGGCTTCATCTGTTTGGAATGATAACAAAATATTAAGAAAATGGGTTTTGAAAAATCAAAAAAAGTTTTTTGACGGGAATTTTAATTTTGATATGATGGATCAATTATCAGATCCATTATTAGAAGAAATATCCAAAAAAATTGGAGTAGACAAAAATTATATTTATGTAGGGGCTGGAAGCAGTCAATTTATTCCTACTTTATTATCGTTAAAGTGTTGGAATAGAGTTTTCTTAGCTACTCCGGAATTTGGCCTTTACACGAGGGGAGTATCTTGCTATAAAGACAAGAAAGATATTGTGGAAATTCCTAGTTTATCTTGTCACGATTTTGTGGAAAAGTTAGCAAATTATAAAAGCAGCAAAAATGACTTTTTATGTATTTCATCTCCTAGATGGTTTAGTGGAGAGAAATTCTCAATGGAACAAATTGATACCATTCTTCATTGTTTTTCTGGTGTCATTTTAATCGATGAAGCCTATATATCATTTTCTAATGAGCCGGATGGTCTTATCAACTTGGCAAAAGAAAATGAGCGTATCATGATTTTAAGAAGTTTTTCGAAAAAATACTTCTTATCTGGATTAAGAGTTGGTTATCTTGTTACTATACGAGATATGAAAGATTTTCGAAATACTCTTCTTCCACCACATTCTATTTCTACTTATTCTTCAAGGTTTTGTGTTGCCTTACTTCAAGATGAAAAGATTTTGAATATCTTTTCCAATACCATTGAGTATATGAAGAATAATAGAAATTATCTTTATGAAGCTTTAAAAGATGAAAAGAATCTTACAATTTATGCGAGTGAAGCTAATTTTATTACCTTTGTTGTTGCCAATGAATTTTATTATAAAAAATATTCTGATGCTTTAAGAGGATTACCTGGTATTCAAAGTTTTCATCTTCAAGATGTTTATTTTATTAAAATATGGATTGCAGATTTGCGTTTTTCACAGATAGTTGTGGAAAGAATGAAAGGTGTACAATGATATATATTTATACTCTTCCAAGTGAGAACTTACAATATCCAGATGTCCGTAATGTTTTATTGAAAAACTATTTGGATCAAAAGAATGTTGAAAATGTGTTTGTGGATTTGACGGGTTATTTTTTAAATTCGATTGCGATTCATGATGAGGCATTATGCTCTGCGATGAGTCAAATTCGAGATTCTAAAATCGATTTATTAGAAGCCAATCAACATTTTTTAAAGGCATTTCAGGATTTTTTAAAACCTTTTCATATGTCTTTTCATCGTCAGTTTTCTTATGATAAGAAGATTCAGTCTATGGATGATTTTTTAGAAGTTAGTCGAGATATACATCCATTTGTTGATTTATTTCCAATGGAGAATTATCAAGATCAAGATATTGTTTTTATGGAAATTCCTTTTGGTTATCAAATTCCTTTTGCGATAAGATTCGCAAAAAAAATCAAAGAAAAAAATCCTCAAGTAATTATTATTTGGGGTGGTAATTATGTTACGCAAATTCATCAAAATGGGAAAGAACTGTTAGATAAAATTCAATGTGTGGATGCTATTGTATTATTTGGTCATTTAATTACGATTTATCAGTGTATTCAGTTTTTTCAGGGCAAGAAAGTTTCTTTGAAAAATACGATTTTATGGAAAGAGGATTTCCTTGAAGTTACTTCTGATATTGATGATGATGTATTTCATTATCCAGTTGATTTTTCGTTTCTTTCATTGGATCATTATCTATCCCGTGAAAGAATATTACCACTTATCCTAAATTATGGTTGCTATCACCATCAATGTAAGTTTTGTGCCCATTATTACTATTATGGAAATTATAAACAGCTCCATACAAAAAAGATTTGTCAAATGATTCGAAAAATGTATCAGGAAAATAAAATGGATGTCATTGTATTTTTAGATGAGTGCATTCCGGTTGATCAAATTGTGGAAGTTGCACAATACTTTGTGGATCATTCTATTTCTTTAAAGTGGATGATGGAAACCAGAATCGATGGAAAATATCAGGATCCTGAAATAGTTTCATTATTGGTTCGAAGTGGTTGTTCTTTTGTATCTTTTGGAATTGAAAGTTATAATAAAAAAATATTACAAGACATGAGGAAAGGAATATCTTTAGACAGTATTAAACCAGTTTTAAAGAATTTTTCTCAACAAAATGTTACCGTATCGGCTACCTTTATGATAGGATATCCTAAAGAACCCATTTTTGCTATTATGCGAACTTTGTGGTTTATTCAGCATTGTCCTTATTTGGATTTATTTGGTTTGAACTTATTTCAATTAGTTCGTAATTCTTGCTTGGCACATGAGAAAAATATTTCTTATCCAGGAATAGGGTTAATTTCTAGATTTCCAGGGGATCGAAGGAGGACTTTAACATTTTTTTTAAAAATGTTTTATTGGATTCCTAAGATTCGTAAATTGCAAGTTATCAAACCATCGATTTTAAATCGATGTGATTATCTATTTCTAGATAAAAAATGTTTTAGTATTAATAAGGAGTGATTATATGGAAAAAAGTGTTAGTTTTGAAAAGTTTTATGATTTTAAGAAAAATCATTGTGATCGATTTTTCCCGGAAGATTTAACTACTTGGTCTAGTAGAATTCTACTTGAATGTATGAATGATGAAGACTTATTAGAAGATGTTTTGAAATATGTTGATATTTCGAATGATATTTCGGCCGAGGAATTAGATCAAACGATGCAAGAGTTAAGGGATAAGACAAATTATTATTTGCAACAAGCGCAAGAGTCTGATCATTATTATGAAATGATTGAGAAAGCTTTGGTTTATTATGGACTATTGGAATCGTTAGATGAACTTGCTTCTTTTGCTACGAATTTAATTCAAAAAATAAGAGAAAAATATGGAGATTCTTATTTGGATGTTATTGCTTCCTTCGATAAAGGGAATTTATCCGTAGATGGTAAGAAGGTATTGCAAGAAGAAAAAGATGGATCGATCGATGATCAGGATGAATTGCTTCAAAAATATTTAATATTAAAGAAATGGCAAGACAAACAACATGGATATTATCAAAGTGTTATTGAGCCAGTTTTAATGAAAATGGATGAAGTATATCGAGAAGAAAAACCACTACCAGTAGATGTGGAAATTGAAGATCCAATTTTATATCGTGCTTTTTATGATTTGTCGAAAAAACCTCTCATCTCGATGGAAGAATTAAAGAAATACTATTTGGCTGGATTAGACCGTGAAATGATAAAATTAGTAGGGGGAAAAGCTTATGGATTAGCGGTATTATCTGCCCATAATTTACCAATCCCTGAGAGTTATGTCATTCCTGTTAATTCGAATGAGGTAAACTGGGATTTGTTTGCTGATTTAGATTTGGATATTCATTATTCGGTTCGTAGTTCTGCTGATATTGAAGATGGTGAAAAGAATTCTTTTGCAGGAATGTTTGATTCTTATTTGGATGTTACTTATGATAATTTATTAAAGAAAACGAAAAAAGTAATTGATTCTAAGAATAATTCTAGACTTCAACAATATATTGTTACCAATCATTTGGAGCAGCCTAATATGGCTGTTGTCATTCAAAAATATGTAGAACCAGAATATGCTGGTGTTTGGATTGGAAAAGATGACAAGAGTGGTTATTTGGAGCATGTAAGGGGAAATGGTGAGAAACTTGTATCCGGACGTATGACTCCAAAATGTGAGATTTGGGAAAATGGTGTTTGTAAAGAAGAGTCTTTGACTTGTAAAGATGGAGTTGTTGGGGAATTGTTACTAAAGTATCAAGATATGGTAACGAATCATTCTTCCGAAGTAGCTGATTTTGAATGGATGATATTAGATGGACATCTTGTTATGTTACAGTATCGTCCTGTTACTTCTAAGATTGATATTTTGGATCAAGTAGAGTCTTCTGATAAGGAAGTATTCTCTGGTATTCCGGCTTCTCCTGGTAGAGTTACGGCGCCTGCTCGCTTTGTAAATGCTCGTAAGATTAATCAAGTAACGGATTGGCAAGAAGGAGATATTTTACTTGCTTGGTTTACGGATCCAGAATGGATGCACATTTTATCGAAATCTTCTGCTATTGTTACGACAGTTGGTGGATTCTTATGTCATGCGGCGATTATTGCTCGTGAATTAGGAATTCCATGTGTTATTGGTGTTGGACCAAAAGCTATGAAAAAACTATGGGAAGAGGATGTATTAACCGTAGATGGAAATCAGGGTACTGTAGAGATTGATAAAACAAAAAGAAAGAAACTTTAATTGGTTTCTTTCTTTTTTAATGATTCATTGATTTTTTTCCAATTCTTATATTTACAATTTCTACGACATGGACAGTCTTCACAGTTTGGACAAGTTGGTGTCTTTAAGTTTAAGTCCTTTATGATATAAGAAAACTTATTATCTATCCTTTGACTATCTATTTTTTGAATGTATTCTTTTAATACAGGATTGCTTATCCATGATAGATCTTTTATGGATGTATGGATTTTATAATTTAATAGTAGATAGAACAATTCAAATGAAATGGTATTATAGTTTGTTTTTAAGAAATAAGAAGAATGAAAATAGTTTCCCATATTCATAAATTTATATTTTTCATTCGATAAAACTGGTTTTATGGAGTTTATCGCTTCCTGTATTTCTTTTTTGGAATATTCTTTTGTTAGATCAAAATAAATATCTCGTATTTTTTCTTGATGGTTTAGTAGGGAAGATTCTTCTTTTTGAGGACAGTCTACATTGGATAAAAGAGGAATAAATACTTTGTAGACTGGAAAATCTAAATACGAATAATCTTTTATATATAAGTCTAAATGATTTTTCTTTAAGATTGATAATAGATATTCATAGTTTGATGTATTATCTTTTTTCTCTTGAAATACTTTTATTGTTTTATAGGAAAGAGTCTTTTTTTCTTGCCATAGTATTTGTGGATGTATTCCGTTATTGCTGGCATAGCATTTTAACCAGTTTGTCTTTTTTTCAGACTCTGTTAGATTTGAGAAATTATTCTTTATTGGTTTCATTTTTTGATTTAATTGTTTTTCATTTTTAAGTCCTTGAAAAGCTTCGGTTAAACATCTTTGAATGGCTATATTTATGTTGGCATCACTTCCAACGGTAAAAATATAGTTTTCTTTTGTATGATCTAATATTAAAACTCCAATCACTGGATATTTTCCTAGACTGCAATCTTTTACTTTTATGGTATATCCCAGAGATTCTAAGTATTGAATTCTTTTATTGATGGATATTGTCTCATCGAGTGTTATGGTACTAAGAGGTTTTTCTTCTTCCAAAATTGTTCGGTAACAAAAACGTTCTAATACTTCACAAATTCCTTGTGATGTTGCTTCTTGATAGCTATTTCCTGCACATAGTCCATTTGAGAAAGATGTTGCATTGATTAATTTAATTGGTAAATATTCTTCTTTATTTTGAAAAACATTATGAAATGTAGAAGTAATTTGATATTTTTTCGAATCTAGAGAAAAATCTTTTTCTAAAAAGGATGTTAAAGGTAATTGGGATGTTTTCTTTTCTGTTTCATCTGTAAAACTATAAAGATTCTTTTCTTTTCCAAGATAATAGGTATTTATTAAAATTCTAGAAGATAGGCGTTCCATTAATTCTGCATAAGCTGACGCTCTGGCTAGATTTTTGGTTAATCCTTTACCATTGGTTCCCATATGATAAAAGCCTTTGATTTCGAGGCGAACGGAATAGAATTTTTTATGAATGTTTTTGATTTTTTTCTCGGTTGTTTGAATGGATAAGGATTTTAATATTTTTTTAATTCTTTTTATGGTATCTTTTGGATTGGCGTCTTTTCTAATCTCTTCCATAGTATCCCTTCTTTAGTTTCTTATTTTAGCACTTTTTACTTGAAAAAGAAATGATTATTCATTATGATAAATAGTGATAGAGGTGATAGTATGAAGTTTCAAGAATACAATCCAGCTATTAAGAACTGTGATTGTGTGATTCGAACCTTTATGAAACTACTCGAAAAGGATTATTTGACTGTTCGAAGAGACTTACTATCAATAGCGGAATCCTTAGGATATGACTCTTATAATGTAACAGAAGTTTTTGAAAAGTATTTTGAAAAAAACGGGTACACCAAAATAGAGGAAGAACCTGTTATAGTAAATGATTTATCATTAGATGGTGGAAAGTATGGTATTTTTTGTTACCGTGATGAAGATTATCATTTATTCCCAGTCATTGATCGAGTAGCTTTTGATAAATCGGATCGATTTTGGAAAATGAATGTAATTTCTTTGTATCGATTAGAAAAATAAAAAGACTTTTTAGTCTTTTTTTTTTTTGTCAACTTTCGTTAAGTAAATTGACATTTCTTTTCAAAATCCGTTATGCTTATGTTAGACTTGAAAAATTTGTGAAAATGTGGTATTATATAGCCAATTTTGAGGGGGTACTTTTGTGAAGAATAGTATTGAATATATTGAGAAAAAATATGGTGATTATATTATAAATATTCACGATTTAATTGGTGATGATGATCCATCTAAACTATTTTATTTTTTGATGAATCATTTTGGATATTTATTAAATCCAGAAGATGAACTTGATTTGAAGGATAATAGAATTGCTATTCGAAAAAGAATTCATATTCTTATTGATAAATTAGGTCCTTTGTTTTTGTCTAGCAGGCAAGTTATAGAAGATAAAAATGAATTGATAGGTCTTCAAGGAGAAAAACGAACGACCATTCAATTGCCTAATGAGCCTGTTATCTTTGCTGCTAACCATGGATTTAAGGATGATGTTTTGGCCACTGTTTTGGCTGCTAAGAGACATGCTTATATTTTGTTTGGTAGTGTTCCACAATTCTATAATACTTTTGATGGAATTACAGCGTATGCAAATGGTGTAATAATGGGAAACCGTAAATTTAAACCTTCTAGGAATTCCACGGTACTTAAAAGTATTAAATTATTAGAAAAAGGGACTACTGATTTGATTATTTTTCCTGAAGGTGTTTGGAATAAGAGCCCTAATTTGTTGATGATTGATTTATGGCCTGGTATCTATCGTATTGCAAGCAAAACCAAATCTAAAATTGTTCCTATTTGTCATTATCTAGATGAAAATAATAATGTAATTCATACTGTTATTGATGAACCTATTTCTATTGAAGGTATGAGTGAGCAAGAAGGATTATCTTATATTAGAGATACTATTTCTTCTTGGTATTATTTGATGATGGAGAAATATGGAAAATCTACAAGAGAAGAAATACTTCAAGGAAAAAGTTTCAGTGAACGTTGGGAAGAAGAATTAATAAAACGAGTAGCTACTGCTGATCGTTATGATAGTGAAATTGAACTGAGTGCTGATTTTCGACCTAAAGATAAGGTGAGAGAAGAGGATGTGTTTGCAAGTATAGCAAGTATTGATAATGTTAATGCTTTGAATGTTTCCGACGTAATTAATGCAAAAGAAAGAGTTAAAGTAAAAAAAAGAGAAGATTTTCAAAGAAGATTTTAATTCTTCTTTTTTTTTTGAAAAAATATGTTATATTTATATATAGTAAGGGTGTGATAATGTGTCTGGTGTTTTATTGCCAATTTGTTCGATAGTTTTTTCATTATTGCTTTTATTTGTTTACTTTTCAAAAGAAAGAATAGATTTGGTTGAGAATAAAATATATTCTATTATGTTGATTTGTAGTGTCATAGATAGCATTTTGGTTACTACAGTTCATTCTATTGCTATCATAAGTGGCCCTGAAAAGCATTTGTTTTATATACAACTTTTTAATAAAATTGATTTTTGCTGTTTGATTGTTTTTGCAAATTGCTTTTTGCTATATAATGTTTTAATAAATTATTCTTCATTAACTGATATTATTAGAAAAATTAAGTATCCATTAATATTTAGCAATGTGTTATTTATGTTGGCTATTTTTTTCACCGATATCAATGTGATATCACAAAATGGAAATTTTAGTATTGAAGGTTTGTCAGTAACTATCAATTATTTTATTTGTGCTATTTTTATCGTTGCTTCAATTGTAGTTACGTTGATTAATTATAAAAGAATTACTCTTCGCCATATACCTGTTATTGCTACAACTTGTTTAATTGTATTGTTATTTTTTATATTTTCATATAATCCATATTTAGTGGTTGTTTCAATTTCTTTGACATTTATTAATTATGTTATGTACTTTACTATTGAAAATCCTGATGTTAAGATGATTCAAGAATTGGAAGTAGCTCGTGAGCAGGCTGATAAGGCTAATCGTGCTAAGACAGATTTCTTATCTAGTATGTCTCATGAAATTCGTACTCCATTAAATGCTATTGTTGGTTTTAGTGATTGTATTATGGATGCTAATACGTTAGATGAGGCTCAGGAAAATGCGAAAGATATTGTTAATGCTAGTCAAACTTTATTAGAGATTGTTAATGGTATTTTGGATATTTCTAAAATAGAAGCCGGTAAGATTGAAATTGTTAATTCGAAATATAATGCTCCTGAAACATTCTTGGAACTTGCAAAATTGATTACTCCTAAGATGAATGAAAAGGGACTTGATTTTACTTATAAGATTGCGCCTGATTTACCGCAAACCTTATTTGGAGATCATGCTAATCTTAAAAAAATTGTTACGAATTTACTTTCGAATGCTTCTAAATATACGGATAAGGGTTTTGTTCATTATGAGGTAAATTGTATTAATACAAAAGATGTGTCTAAGCTTATTATTTCAGTTGAAGATTCTGGACGAGGAATAAAGAAAGAAAGTATCGATAAAATGTTTACGAAGTTTCAACGTTTGGATGAAGACCGAAATACTACGATTGAAGGTACGGGACTTGGACTTGCCATTACAAAACAGTTAATTGAATTAATGGGTGGAAAAATTATTGTTCATACGGTTTATGGAGAAGGATCTAAATTTACAGTTGTTTTAAATCAAAGAATTGAGAAGTCAACGGCTCAAGAAACTAAGAAAGTCAAAACTACTTTGGATTTACACAATGTACGTATTTTGTTAGTAGATGATACTCCATTAAATTTGAAAGTTGCTTGTAAGTTATTAGGACGTTATAATGCAAATTGTTTGGTTACTAGTGATAGTGGATTCGATTGTGTTGCGAGAATTCAAAGAGGTGAGGTTTACGATTTGATTCTTTTGGATGATATGATGCCAAAGATGAGTGGAGTTGAAACTCTTAAAAAATTAAAAGAGATAGCTGATTTTAAAACACCAGTTGTTGCCTTAACCGCTAATGCTGTTACGGGAATGAGAGAGAAATACTTATCCGAAGGGTTTGATGATTATTTAGCCAAACCAATTGAAAAAGAACAGTTGATTCTAGTTATTAATCAATTATTAGGAAGAAGTGTAACAGAAGATATTCCGATTCCATCTGAAAGTGTTTCCAATGAGGCGATTCGAAGTGAAGAAATTCCTAATCCAGAGGATTATGATAAAGCTGAGGAAGAGAGAAAGAAGAATGGAATCATTCCAGTAGAAGATAATATTGAAGACCTTTTAGGAGATCAAGTTGAGCGTAATTATAAGGAAAAAACGATTTCCATGAATCCAATTGAAGTGGATACGCTTCCTGAAATAGAGCAGTTAGAAGAAGAACCACAAATGGTTCCAAAAGTTGATTTAATTCCAGTTGTGGATATTCAAGTTCCTAATTCTGAAGAAGTATATGATCGTACTTATTTAGAAAAGAATGGTGCGGATATTAATCATGCTTTGGAATTACTTGGAGATATGGATATGTATAATATGACAATTCATGATTTTATGAATGAAGTGGATGAAAAATGGAATCGAATTCTAGAGTATAAAGAAAAAAATGATATGCCAAATTATGCGATTGAGGTTCATTCTTTGAAGAGTGATTGTAAATATTTAGGATTTATGAGTCTTGCGGATATTGCTTATGAACATGAACTAAAGAGTAAAGATAATGATTCTGATTTTGTTATGAATAATTTTTCTCGTTTAGAAGAGGAATATCATAAAGTGTTGGAAATTGCGAGAACCTACGTTGAACATAATCC
This sequence comes from uncultured Caryophanales bacterium, assembly GCA_946539445.1. Taxonomy (GTDB): domain Bacteria; phylum Bacillota_I; class Bacilli_A; order RF39; family UBA660; genus UBA3789. Next base: position 52,139 of record CAMNHK010000003.1, on the reverse strand, counting down.
AATTGCAGAATAAAAAAGAAACAAATTTGTTTCTTTTTTTATATATTTAATACATAGATAGAAAGAGAAAGAATTGTGGCAAATAGAGATAAGGCAATATAGAAGTAGAGTAGTTTGGATATTTTGTTATGAAGTAGAGTAGTTTCTTCATAAAGAAATAGAGTACTTAAGAATGTTCCTAAACATGAAACAAATCCTAAGAATGGATTTTTTAATCCAAAGAATACTAACGTATAACTTTGGTTAAATAGATAATTTACTAGGAGCGTTATTTTATAGTGAATCGGAATATTCTTCATTGAATAGGAGTTTATAACATAATAGATGGTAATGGCTATCAAGATGTAAATAATTGTCCAGGCAATTGGATAAAATAATTGGGGTGGAGCAAAGAATGGTAATTTAATTTTGTCATAGTAACTATAATCTACTGGGAATAAATTGTTTATAAACCAAGGTAGTAAACATAATGCAAATGTAAATAACTTTTTTATCATTTTTTCATCTCCTCTTTTCTTATTTTATGTTTTATATTATAATATTATTAGTTTTTTAGGAGGAAATTTTATGGAAACAGAGTTCATGCAAGATGACAAAAGTGTTATAACGATGAAATTGCTTCATTATTTTATAACCGAAAAAAATTATAATCCTATTATTTTACAAGGGGTAGATAATGAAATTTGGCTAGAAAACTTAGAAGAAGATTGTAAAGTTGTCCGTATTGTTTCAAATTATATTCATAATGATGAACAATATAGTTTTGATGTATTTAAAACGAAAAGAATTGTGAAAAAAATTAAAAAGAAAACTTTTTCTTTTCATTTAAATGTAATGAGTATCTTTTTAGATATGGGAGAAAATGTCAAAAAAGAGATTAACGAAGATCCAAATTTGATGGCTATTAGTGTAAAAGATGAGGAAGATATTGAAAAGAGTGAGATTATTAAAAAACTTTTTCCAGATTTAAGTAGTAAGATGGAATATAGTGAAGAGGGTGTTGAATTATTTGCTAAAATAACGAATGATATTAATCAACACAATCGAGAGGATGCTAGTAAAATGGCAAAATTATTTCGTAATAAAGGACCTTACGTTACGTATTTCTTTATAGCTGTTAATGTTATTTTTTATCTTGTTCCTTTATTACTTGGACAATATCAAAATGTTATTAATGATTTTTGTGTTCATGGTCCAAGTATTCGTGCCGGACAATATTATCGACTATTTACTGGAACTATTTTACATGGTGGATTTTTCCACTTATTGTTTAACTGTTATGCCTTATATGTAATTGGTTCGCAAATTGAGAACTTTTTAGGAAAAATTAAGTATCCTATTATTTATCTTTTTTCTGGATTTATAGGTGCATTGTTTTCTATGACTTTTAATGCATCCGCAGCTTCTGTTGGAGCAAGTGGAGCCATCTTTGGATTAATGGGAGCTTTGGTTTATTTTGGATATTATTATCGTGTTTATTTAGGAAATGTTTTAAAGAGTCAGATTATTCCATTAATTGCTTTAAATTTAGGATTAGGATTCTTTATGGGTGGAGTTGATAATTTTGCTCATATTGGTGGTTTAATTGGTGGAGCTATGATTACGATGGCTCTTGGGGTAAAAGATAAAACTTCTACTTTTGAAAAAGTAAACGGCTGGATTATTGTTGCGATATTTACTGCATTTATTGGATATTTAGCGTTTGTCTATAGCGCTTAGTGATTGTTTTTCTTATTTTTGAATGATACAATAAAAGAGTATAGAATTATGTGAGGTGAGAGTATGCCACAAGAACAAACAAGTTTATTTGATCTTCATGAGGTTGATGCAGAATTAACTAGAACTACTTTGAAAGAAGTATATGAATCTTTAAAAGAAAGAGGTTATAATCCAACTAATCAAATCGTAGGATATTTGATTAGTGGGGATCCTGGATATATTTCGAACTATAAAGATGCTAGAAATAAAATTCAAAATATTGATCGTGCTAAAATTGTCGAAATATTATTAACAGAATTTCAAGAGAATCATCAATGAGATATTTAGGTTTAGATTTAGGAAGTCGTACTTTAGGAATTGCGGTTAGTGATCCAACTGGGATGATTGCGAGTAGTTATAAAACGATTCGTCACGAGGAGGAATATGATCGCTTATTGGAGGAAGTTTTGAGTATTATTTCGGAATTAGAAATTGAGGCTGTTGTACTTGGTTTCCCTAAAAATATGAATAATACGATAGGTCCTAAAGGGAAACTTAGTTTGGAATTTCAAAAGAAATTGCAAGAGAGAGTTTCTATTCCTATAATTTTACAGGACGAAAGACTTACGACGAAAAGTGCTACGGATTTATTGATCCAAGGAAATGTTCGAAGAAAGGATCGTAAAAAGGTAGTAGATAGTGTGGCGGCAACAATTATTTTACAAACATATTTAGATAGGAGAGAAAGAGAATGAAAAAAAATACATTTTCTATGTTAGATGAAAATGGTGTAGAAGTAGTATATGATGTTTTATTTACTTTTGAGAGTGATGAAACTGGGAAAAACTATATTGTCTACACGGATAATACAAGAGATGAAAAAGGAAATATTGAAGTTTATGCTTCCATTTATGATCCAGAAGATCCTCAAAGTAGATTAGAGGCTATCAAGACGGAAAAAGAGTGGAAAGTGATTGAAACTATCTTGGAAACATTACAAGAAGAAGTTCGTAAAAAACGGGAAAATGAAGAAAATAATGAGCAATAGCTCTTTATTTTTTCTGGAGGAAGTATGAAGAAAAAAGCAAAACCACTATTATATATTTTGATATTATTAGCCATTCTTTGTTTAGCGGCAGGTGGAACATGGATTTATCTAGCAGGACCAGTTGATTCTAAAGATAAAGCAGATATTGAAGTTGTGATTCCAAGTGGATCGACGTCTAGTAAGATTGGTAGTATTTTAAAAGAAAAACAATTAATTCATAGTGAACTTTTGTTTAAAGTGTATTTGAAAATGAATCATGTAGGTTCTTTGAAAGCTTCTACTTATGTTTTAAATAAGTCTATGAATTTGAATGAAATTATTGAAACTTTGGAAAAAGGAAATTCTTATAATCCGGATGAAGTTCGTATTACATTCCGTGAAGGGGAAAGAATTACTTCTTATGCTTTAGCAATCTCTGAAAAAACAAATCACACTTATGAAGAAGTTTTAGCGGTATTTCAAGATGTGGATTATGCAAAAACATTGGTAGGAAAGTATTGGTTTTTGACCGATGATATTTTAAATCCAGAGTTGTATTATCCATTAGAAGGATATTTAGCGCCTGAGACTTATCATTTTATGAATGCCGATGTGGATGTTAAAGATATTATTGAAACGTTATTAAAGCAAAATGAGAAACGTTTAGAGCCTTATAAGGAGACTATGCAAAAGGATCCACATTATTATTTGACGATGGCTTCTATGGCGGATTTAGAGGGAACTAATACCGATAATCGTATGTTAATTGTTGGAGTATTTGAAAATCGTTTAAAGGCTCATATGAATTTAGGAAGTGATGTTACTGCATATTATGGGGTACAAGCTTCTATGAAGAATGATATTACGGATCAACAATTAAAAGATGTTAATCCCTATAATACTCGATTAGATAGTATGGCAGGTAAGATGCCAGTTGGACCAATTTGTAATCCAAGTGATTCAAGTGTTCAAGCTAGCGTTGCTCCTACTGCATCGGATTACTATTATTTCGTAGCAGATAAGCATGGAAAGATTTATTTTACAAAAACAAAAGAAGAACATAATAAAAAAATCCAAGAAATCAAAGCAAATGGTGATTGGATTTGGTAAGAGGAATGAGAAAATGTTTGATGAAAATATAATACGTGAAATTAAGAATTATGCCGATATGAATAATGTTCCTATTATGGCAGATAGTAGTATGCGTTATTTGATGAACTATGTTGATAAACATTCGGTTCGTAATATCTTAGAAATTGGAACTGCTATTGGGTATTCTGCTATTATGTTATGTAGCGTTCATCCAGATGTAGTTGTAACGACGATTGAAAGAGATGAAAAACGTTATTTGGAAGCTATTAAAAATATTAAAAAAATGAAATTAGAAGAGAGAATTCATTTAATTTATAAGGATGCTTTTGATGTTAGTTTTGATGAACAATTTGATTTGATTTTTATTGATGCTGCTAAGGCTCAAAACCAAAGATTATTTGAACGCTTTGAAAGAAATCTTGCTCCGGAAGGAACCATTATTACCGATAATATGAATTTTCATGGATTGGTGGAAAAAAACTTGGAAGAAATTAAGAGTCGTGATTTAAGACAATTGGTTCGTAAAGTAAAAGACTATCATACGTTTTTGGAAAACCATTATGCCTATGAAACAGAATTCTTAGATGTTGGTGATGGTATAGCGGTTAGTCATAAAATTGCCTAGAGAAAAGTGTAATCTTTTCTTTTTTTTTTGTTTGCTATATAATATGTGAGAGGTGTCTTATGAAATTATTAATGGAAGTTTCTAATAAAAAAGATGTTTACTTGAATTCTTGTGATGGGATTATTCTAGCTTTAGAGGGATTTTCTGTGGAAAGTACTTGTTATTTTTCTATGGAAGAGATTCATGATATTGTTTCTCATTCCGATAAGGAAATCTTTGTAAAAATCAATAAGAATTTTATGAACGAAGAGATTGATGCTTTAAAGAAAGTTTTATTAGAATTATCTTCTTATTCTATTAAGGGTGTTTTCTTTTATGATTTGGCTGTTTTGGAATTAAAGACGGAACTCGATCTTTCTTTTGATTTGGTTTGGGCTCAAACTCATATGGTTAATAATTATAAAACATGTAATTATTATCATTCAAAAGGAGTAGAGTTTGCTTTACTTGGAAAGGAAATTACGTTAGAAGAGATTTTAGAGATTCTTCAGAATAGTTCTATTACTTGTATGGTGGAAGTTATTAGTAAACCAAGTGTGGCTTTTTCTAAGAGAAAACTAATTACGAATTATTATCAAGATTTGGGAAAAAAGGCAAAGGATTCTCTTACCATTCACGAAAAGATGACGGATACCAATTATCAATTAAGGGAAGATACTAATGGAACGAATTTCTTTTTGGATGTGGTAACTAATGGTACTAGTATTCTAAAGCCTTTATATCAAGCTGGTTGTCCATATGTAATTATTCGTGAGTTTGGATTAGAAGATAACTTTGAAGAATTATTAACAGATACTTATCAATATATTCAAGATCAATGTATGGATGATAAATATGTTGAAAAATATAAAAAGATTGGGGATAGTACGAATTTCTTTTTTAGGAAAACAATCTATAGGGTGAAGAAAAATGGATAAGATTGAATTATTATCTCCAGCTGGAGATTTAGAACGTTTAAAAGTAACTCTTTTATATGGGGCAGATGCCGTATATATTGGAGGAGAAAAATATAGTTTAAGGGCAAATGCTAATAACTTTACGTTGGATGAAATTCGAGAAGGGTGTCAATTTGCTCATGCTTTAGGAAAAAGAGTTCATTTGACTTTAAATATTGTTTTTCATAATGAAGATATGGGAGAAGTAGAAGAGTATATTGGTCAAGTCGTAGATGCTGGAATTGATGCTTTTATTGTTAGTGATCCTTTTATTATTTCTTATATTAAATCGAATTATCCACAAGTGGAAGTTCATTTGTCTACTCAAAATTCTACGAGTAATTATAAAGCAATTGAGTTTTTTCAAAAAGAAGGAGTGGATCGTGTTGTTTTAGCTCGTGAACTCTCTAAAAAACAAATTGCTGAGATTATTCAAAAAGTAAATGTTAGTATTGAGGTGTTTATTCATGGGGCTATGTGTACTTGCTTTAGTGGAAGATGTGCTTTATCAAATTATGTAACCAATCGGGATGCCAATCGTGGAGGGTGCGCTCAAGTTTGTCGCTTTTCTTTTGATACAGGAGAAGATAAAGAATTTACAATGGCTCTAAAAGATATGAATATGTCTCGGTATATTGGAGATTTAATTGATATTGGAGTTCGTAGCCTAAAAGTGGAAGGAAGAATGCGCTCTCTTTATTATTTGGCAACGGTTATTGGAACTTATCGAGAGATTATTGATCGTTATTATGATCATACTTTGGATGAAGAAAATATGAAGGTATTTCAGGAAAGACTAGATCGTGTAGCAAACCGTGAAACTTCCACTCATTATTTTATGAAGGAAGCAGATTATACGGATCAGTATTATAGTGGACGTAGTGAAGTTTCTAATCAAGATTATTTAGGACAAGTTATTTCTTGTGAAAATGGCTGGATTCAGTTCTATGAACGTAATTATTTTGAAGTAGGGGATGTAGTTGAGCTATTTACTCCAAGAGGAGATCATCTTGAGTTTGCTGTTCAAGAACTATTGGATGAAGATAAAAATTCGGTAGATGTTGCTAGACATCCAGATAATATTTATTATTTAAAATATGAAACTTCTATAGAAATACCAGAGTATTCTATGATAAAGGTGGTTCGAAGAAAAGATGAAATTGTTTAAAGTTCCTTTGTATAAAGTATTGTATCGTTATCCAAAATATGGCGAACTTGTATGTGTTGGTCATGTTATTGTTCAAAAAAATTTTTTTACAGTAAAAGAAATATTAACAGGATATTCTATGATTGATATTATTTCCGATGGAGATATTAAGAATGGAGCATTAGATGGTTTTTCTCGAAATTGTGATAAAATGCTAAAATATGGGTATCATTTAGTGATTAAAAAGAGTGATTTGGTTCCTCGGAATCATATTAATTCAGAAGATTTGGATTTATATATTGATTCTTATGAGGGATCTCCATGGAAGAAAATCTATGATGATATGAAAGTTCAATCAAAAGAAAAAGAAAAAGAAGTTGAGCAAAAAGTAAAATCGGTTTTTGGTACTAAGAAATAGGAGAATTTATATGGATGTATTTGAAAAAGCAAAGAATAATTTTTTAAATAATGAAAAAAATTTAAGTCCTTATGCTTGTAAGAGTAGTGATGCCGTTCGATTAAGGGAAGATGAGGAAGATATGAGACCTCCTTATTTTCATGATATTGATCGAATTATTCATTCTTTGTCTTATACTCGTTATTTGGATAAAACACAGGTATTTACTAGAAGTGAGAACGATCATATTAGTAAGCGTATTACCCATGTACAGTTGGTTAGTAAGATTGCTAGGACGATTGGTAGGGCTTTATCCTTAAATGAGGATTTGATTGAAGCTATTGCTTTGGGACATGATATTGGCCATACTCCTTTGGGACATGAAGGAGAGGCAATGCTTAACGAAATATCTCTTCGAGAATTAGGAGAATACTTTGCTCATAATATTCAGAGTGTTCGTCACTTGATGATTGTTGAAAATCATGGAAAAGGATTAAATCTTTGTGTACAAGTTTATGATGGTATTATGTGCCATAATGGGGAAATGTTAAATTCTACTTATGTACCTGTTCCAAAAGATTCAAAAGAATTTTTAAGAGAATTTGAAGATTCTTATCATGATTTAAAAAAATCGAATCAAAATCATCCTATGACCTTAGAAGGATGCGTTGTTCGTATTAGTGATATTATTGGATATATTGGTCGTGATATTGAAGATGCTATTATGATTGGGAAAATCAAAAGAGAAGAATTACCTAAGGAGATTCAAGAAGTATTAGGTTCTACGAATAAAGAAATTGTTAATACCATTATTTTGGATATTATTGAGAATAGTATGGATCAACCTTATATCAAGATGAGTGATAAAGTCTATAAAGCTTTGTTTGCTCTTAAACGTTTTAATATGGAACATATTTATCGTTTTAGTATGACTGAGCAAGAAAAAAAGAGATATAGGGAAGGAATGGAGAAAATCTATTCTCAATACTTAAAGGATATTGAAGAAGAGAATCATGATAGTATTATTTATTCTATCTTTTTGGATTCTCAAAATGAGGAATATCTTCAAAATACCAATCCTAAGAGAATGGTTATTGATTTTATTGCTGGTATGACCGATGAATTGTTTATTCGTGAAATCGAGAATGCAGGCGTTTAAAAACAAGTTTTACTTGTTTTTTTTTGCTTTTTGTGGTATAATATGGCTACTTCTTTGGAAGAGAGTGTTTCATAAAAAAAGGGGGTTTTATTTATGAAAAAAGAAAAAATTATTGTTGATGTTAAGATGGCGGCCAATCAAACATTAACGGTCGTATATGCGGATGGTACTTGTTTGAATAATATTCGATGTACTTCTGAGAATATTGAACGTATTCGTTCGATTCAAGCACAACAAAGACAAGCTATTACGGGTGAATTAGAGGATACTCATAAAAAGTATAAAAGAGCTTGTGTTGGTCTTTATGCTTCTGGTATTACAGCTTGTGCTGCTGGTAGTTTAATTGTTGGTGGTATTCCTTATTCTGTTCCAGGAGCTGTTGTAGCAACGGTAGGAATTGGAACTATTACCATTTTAGGTGCGTTACCTGCTTATCTTCATTTGAATAAAACCGTTAGTGATTATAATGAGTTAACAGCTGTTACGAATCAAATAAATCAAGGACATACGGTTTACGAGAAGAAAAAAACGAAATAAAAATTGCATATTGAAATTCTTAAAAAAGTATGATATATTATGTCAAGTTAGTCTAGTTATGACTTATCAAAAATTATGAGGTGATGAATATGGGAAATAAAAATACTGTTTATTTAACTCAAGAAGGTTTAGATGATTTAAAGAAAGAATTGGATGATTTAATTAATGTACGTCGTCCAGAAAATGTTCAAGCTATTAAAGAAGCTAGAGCTTTAGGAGATTTATCTGAGAATGCAGAATATGATGCTGCTAGAAATGAACAAGCTCAAATTGAAAATCGTATTAAGCAATTAGAGAAAATGTTAGAAAATGTTTCTATCATTACGGATGTTCAAACGGATACGGTTGGAATTGGTAATACAGTTTCTATTAAGTATGTCGATGATGATGATGAAGAAGAATATAAGATTGTTGGAAGTCAAGAAGCTGATCCATTTGAAAGTCGTATTTCTAATGAAAGCCCAATTGCTCAAGCTTTATTTGATCACAAAGTAGGAGACATCGTTACTGTTAATAGCCCTAATGGAAGCTATGACGTAGAGATTGTTGAAATTAAATAACTTATAATATAAGTTATTTTTTTTTGCCTTTTTTTGAAAAGATACTTTTAAAAAACTAGAAAATACTGTATACTAATTTATAGTAATAATAAGGGAGTGTGTACAGTATGATTATTAGAAAGCCATATGCCTTTTTAATTAAGAACTTTCGTAAAATTCATGTATTCTTACTTCTTTTAAGTTTATTTGTTGCTTATAAACTTTTTGATGTTAGCTCCTTTGTTAATGAATTTATGAGACTAGGAACTTATGATTTATATAAAGATCCTATTACGAAACATATTACTGGTTGGTTGATGTTTTCTATTTTTTTGTTGATTGTAGGAAGCGTTTCTTTACTATTCTTATTGTTGCATAAGAAAAAACCTTGGAAACTATATTTAGTACCAGTAGTAGAGTATTTTGTATTATTCTTAGTGCTAATGATGATTCGAAGTTTCTTTAATGGATTTTCTAATGATGTTGAAACTACGGATTTACGATTGTCCCGAGACTTATTGATGATTTTTATCATTGCTCAGTTACCGGTTATTGCCGTGTATATTATGCGTGTATTTGGGCTTGATTTTAAAAAGTTTGATTTTAATTCGGATAAAGAATTCTTGGAATTAAGTGAAGAAGACCGTGAAGAAATAGAAATTGGAATCAGTTTCGATAAAAACACGCTTCTTAGAGTTTTCCGTAAACACAAACGACATGCGATGTATTTCTATGAAGAACATAAAAGAATATGCCAAGGAATTGTGGCAATTTTAGGAATTGTTCTTTTATTCAATTTATATCAATTAATCTTTGTCACACATAAAAGTTATAGTGAAGGAGATTCCTATCAAATTAATGGTTTTACATTTAAAATTAATAAAGCCTATTATACGGATAAAGATTTTGCTGGTAACGTGATAGAGAAGAATAGCAGTTTTGTTATTATAGATCTTACGATAGAGAATCATGCTGGGTTGAGAACGGTTTATTTGGAAAACTTTCATATTCGTAATGGATCTTTTGATTCTATTACAACGAATAAGACTTATGCCAAAGAGTTTCAAGATTTAGGTATGTCTTATGAATCCGCTAGAAATTTAAAAAATGGGGAAGTCTTAAATTGTATTATTATTTATAAAGTAAATAAAGATTTGAAGAAAGACCGTTTTGTTCTTTATTATCAGGAAAATGGTGGATATTTGCGAAAAATTAAGTTAAATGTTAAAGATGTCAGTAAAATTGGAGAAATTGAGAAGTTAACAATGGGAGATGAATTGGATTTAGGATTCCAATATAAGAGTGATGTTATACGTTTTGAGTACGCTTTAGTAAATCCGGATGTTACTTATACGACCCAAGAATGTAATTCTAGAAGTTGCTCTTTTTCAGAGCATTATTTAGCGGCTGGTGAGGACTTCCGTTTCCTTGAAATAGTGTTCAGTTCGGACGTTTATGAGGCTAAAAATATGGTTGACTTTTTAGTGAACTATGGTAAACTTAATTATAAGGATGCTAATGATAAGGAAGATACGATAGAGTTGGTAAATGCGATTCCTAAATCCTATTATGGAAAGTCTGTTTTCTTTAAGGTTCCTGTTGAATTGGAAACGGCTAAAGAATTATATTTGGATTTCATTGTTCGTAATAAGCATTATCAATATCAAATTGCGTAGGAGGCATTTATGAATAAAAAAGTGGTTAAAAATTTAAAATTGGTGGTTACTCTTGCCATTCTTTTTTGCTTTGTATGGTTTTTGATAATATCACCTATGCTTACCTTTCATGATAATGAAAGGACATTAGAGGAGGCGGCCAGAAGATATTTTGAATTAAATCAAAATGAATTGCCTACAGGAGAGAGAGTTAAAACTCTTTCTTTAAATACGTTGTATCATAAATCTTTTTTAAAGAAAGACTTATTTATTCCATTAACAAAAAAGACTTGTTCGGTTGATAATAGTTGGGTAAAAGTTCGCAAAGAAAATAATGAATATAAATACTACGTTTATCTAGAATGTGGAATGCTTACTTCCAATGTTGATCATAAAGGACCTGAAATAACATTAAATGGAGAAGATGCGGTAACGCTTGATGTGGGAGAGAGTTTTGAAGATCCTGGTGTTAAGAGCGTTGTCGATAATGTTGATGGTAAGTTAAAAGTTGAGAATGTAACTATTAAAGGTGAAGTTGATACTTCAAAAGTTGGATCTTATCAAATTCAATATACGGCGTTAGATAGTTTGAGCAATCGAACGATTAAAACGAGAACGGTTAAAGTAGTTAATACTTTATATACTTTTGTTTCCAAGAGTCTAGGAGATGCTACTAATTATGTTGGTAATCCTGATAATAATTATATTCGTCTATCTAATATTTTATTTAGAATTTATGGAATTGATGATAATAAGAATGTAATCTTAGTAACGGATGAGGATATAGCAAATGTCAATTATACAAAGATTGATGATTGGATGGATTATTTCTACGACCATTTAAATTCAACAGTTCAAGATTTAATTGTTCCAACTAAGTATTGTAATATGAATGTTACCCCTGAAACACTTGGAAGTGTCGAGTGTACTTCTTATTCTGAGGCTAAGAAGTTGACGGTTCCATCTGTTATTGAAATCAATAAAGCACAGGCTGGAGATGACAACTTTATGAGAGCCTTTACAATGTCATGGATTGCAAATGCTCAAGATAAATCTACGGCTTATATTACAAGAAATTTCTTCTTTGGAGAAGATCTTGGAAAAGTATATTTACCATATGACCCAGAACATTATTATGGAGTTCGTCCTATGATGACTATCAAGGGTGATACTTTATTAACGGGGGGAAATGGTACGATAACCAATCCTTTTGTAATAGGAGATGTTAAGAAAGCTAAGGGTGGTACTCCTGTAAATGAAAGATTTACTGGTGAGTACTTGTCCATTAATAGTTTTGTTTACCGAATTGTAGATACTTTAAAAGATGGAACAACTCGTATTATTTCGGAAGGAACGGTTGGAAATTCTTCTGATAATGTAGTATGTTCTGCTAATGGTGCTGATCCAGTCATTACTTATGATCCAAAAGATAGTACAAGTGTTGCTTATTATATTAATAACCGAATCAGTAAGTACATCAATACATCCTTGTTTGTAAGCCATGAAATTGAAGTTCCTGTTTATAAAGATAAGATTATTTATGGGGAAGAGATTAAAACTGAAAAATATAAAGTAAAACTTAGTGCACCAAATATGTTTGAAATGTTTGCGGCCCAACCTCAAAGAAATTCGTGGTGTGAGTCGTTCTGGACCATTAATGCTTCTCAAGGTCCTCGAACGATTGGAGCTATTTATAATATTGGGGTTCCTCTAAATCAGGAAATTCCAGAGTATATGAGATTACATGTGCGTGTAGTTGGATATCTCAAAAAAGATGCGGTTGTTAGCAGTGGAGAAGGTACATTTGACTCTCCATATGTTATCAAATAAATTAGATAAGGAGAGTTAGTTGTATGAGTGAATTAAAGAAGAAAAAACGCAAAATGAATGGTAACTCAATTTTGTATCTCTTTATAGGATGCAGCTTTGTGGTTTTATTCACCATTCTATTACTAGTTCAGCTGTTCCGTCCTAGTCATACTTTTGAAGCAGAGTCAAGAGTGGATATGGTTCAAATGACGGATATTACAGGAGCTGAAAATGCTTATGATACGGTTGGTTGGATTCAAGTACAAGGTACCGATATTGATTTGCCGGTCATAAAAAATGCGGATGAGGATGTGGAAGATTATCCTGTAGAATTAGATGGATATACATGGTTAACCAATTATAAACCATCCTTCCATAATAATTTGAAAATAGAAGGACATAATATTTTCAATTTATCTTCTAAACCGGAATTAGAATCCGAAGACTTTGATCGTTTTGAGCAATTAATGGATTTCGTTTATTACGATTTTGCTCAAAAGAATCAATATTTCCAATTGACTTTGGATGGTAAAGATTATGTTTATAAAATCTTTGCTGTTGCATTTATTCCAAAGATTGATTTGTATTTCTATCCATTGGGTGATGATTATAGTACGGAAGAGATGCAGAAGTATTTAGACAGTGTTTTAAAACACAATCTTTACAAATATGATGTGGATGTTAATAGTAGTGATAGTATTGCTTCCTTGTCTACATGTACTCGTTTCTTTGGGTTGGAGGACCAATATCAATTCTCTGTATATGGTCGTCTGTTAAGAGACGGTGAGAAAGCTCAGTCTTATCGAGTTAGCAAATCTGCTAATTATGATGAAATTGAAACAAAATTGAAAGGTGATGATGAAAGTGCAGAAGCTTAATAAAAAGATTTTGGGGTTGTTAGTTCTTTTCGTTACTGTATTTGCCGTTTATTCATTTTTAACGCCTACTGCTTTGGCAAAGGATGATAAGAAAAAAGATGATAAAGATACGGAGGAGAAACAAGAGGAAACCATTCAATGTAAGAAAGCTGCTTCTTATAACTTTGCAGAAAAATATGGTTTATCCATTGATTATGTACCTCCAACTGGTGGAAGTACCGATGGTTCTTTCGTTGTTAAAATGGATTTACCAGATGAATTAAAATCAAAATCAAAATCTATAAAATTTAAAATCGTTGAAATATTTGCAACTGATATTTCTCGTGATGTACCTAAAGATGGTAAAACAGTTACATATGATAATACTTATTCAGATAAAGTTGCTGGTGTAATATCTACTTATAGTGATATTACTTCTGAAGAACAATTAAAGAGATTTCATGGATTAACTAGTAATGAACTTACCAATGGTAAGACAGTTACTTTTATCTCTAGAGCTACCTCTTCTATTTCTAATACTAAAATTAATAGAGTTGGTGGAGATGATCGCTCTTTAAAATTCTTCGTAGTTCTTGCTCCTGTTGATTTTAAAGATTCTGAATTAACAGATGCTTGTGGAAAGAATGCTACTTTCTTAGCAGTTGTTCAATACTCCTGGTATGGTGATCCAGGTGGTGGACAAGATACAGTTAATATTGATATTCCTCAACCTCCTGCATCTTCTGGATATATTGAATGTGAAAATTATGCTACGAAGTTTACTGATCATAATTCTTTCGAATACTTGTATTGTCATACTAGACAATTAGCTTTGGATAGTGGAGTTGAAGAAGTTCATTATTCTAATGCTACTCCTGATTATTCTAGTAAGTTTCCAAATCAAACTGCTTCTTATGCTTGTAATGCATTTGATGTAACTTCTACTAGAAAGATTAAAGATAGTAATTATTATTCTAATACAAATTATTTATTAGGTACAATTGTGTATGACGTTCCTGCTGGAACTTATACTTATAACTATGGTGGACGTGTTCCTACTACTAATGCAGATGGTACTATTTCTTATGGACCTGGTGCTTATCCTGATACTGAAAGTGTAAGTTGCCAAATTCAATGTGATGAAGTTGTTGTTATTGAATACGGACCTCCAGTTGCTTCTAAAGCTGGATTATGTTTTGAATATAAAGTTCAAGTAACTAGTCGTGTAAACTGTAAAACGATTAAGAAACCTGATCTTCCTAGAAGTGACTTATCTTATTGTTCTCCATCTCCTGGATGTAACCATGGATCTGGATTTATCGATTTAGGTGCTGGACCTGCTGAAGAATTTGATTCTTGTGTAGGAATTTGTGATGGTGGAAAATATACTAGTGCATGTACTCGTCAATGTTATAAACAAGTTTATGGTTCTTCTACTAGTGCTAAGAAAACAACGAATCCTTATGATAGTATAACGGATATGGCTACTTTACTTGCTTTCTATGGCCATAATACAGTTGACCGTGACTTTAGTAAAGATGGTGTTGGATACTACATTTATGATCCTCAATATAAGGCAATTGTTTGGAAACCTGCTAATCACTTAGGTAGATGGTATGTTGAACATGGACAAAATGGATCTCATGGATGTTTAAAAACCGAAGCTGAAGGTGGAGGTATGTTATCTATCTGTGGATGCTGGGCTGTATGTAGATGGAATGGATGTACCGGTAAGAGATATTTGAACCCTGGAGAAGCTGCTGATGATTATAAACGTAATATGGAAGTTTATAAAGATATGGTAGATAAATGTGATGCATTCTCTAAATGTACCACTACAACTTCAGAATTCTCAATTTCAACGGATTATAGTTATGGTAGTGATAATACTACTACTACGATTTACTTCCCATATACAAATGAGAATCGTGTAGATTCTAAGAATACCATTACTTACAATAGTGAAAATGGTGCTAATAGTGTTACTTGCCAAGGATCTAATAAAGATAGTTCTGTTATTTACAAATCAAATGGATGCTATGAATGTGGATCTACGGATGTTAAAAATAAGAGATTCTATCAAACAGAATGGGGATTCCCCGGAACTTGGATGCATAATAAGACTGGAGAAATTTCTTATGTTCCTAAAAATGATTGGATTCCATATATTAAATCATTCTGTATCCCACTTGATGCAAATGATGTAAATGATAAATGGTGGACTTATTATTATGGTCAACGTTATCAAACTGATGAAAGATTCTCTATTAATTCTGAGAACTTCAGTGCTGCGTTATGTCCTGGAGAAAGTTTCAAGGATGCAACCTTTACTCAAGCAGATGTTAAGAATATTAAATATAACATTAATGCAAAAGCTAGAAAGTTTGGACAATTCGGATGGAATATTGATATTTCATGTTTCTATGCTTTAAATTCTTATTGTACTCCTACTGATCGTAATAGTCCCGAAGGTACGG
The DNA here is from genome assembly GCA_946539445.1 of uncultured Caryophanales bacterium. Classification (GTDB taxonomy): domain Bacteria; phylum Bacillota_I; class Bacilli_A; order RF39; family UBA660; genus UBA3789. The sequence continues at coordinate 36,185 of CAMNHK010000003.1, read as the reverse complement.
ATGAAATGAGAATTCGTTCTATAGATTTGTCAAATGTGTTCCCAGCTGAGACTGGAGAGACATTAGCTAGTGAAAAAACTACTGGTAGAGTACCTGGATTTAACTGGAGTGAATATGCTATTAATGTTCAATCTGGTAAATATGTAATTGAACCTTCTGATTACTTATATAATGGAGTTCAAGGAAGAGGATATTCTATCTATACAGATGAACAGCTTGACTATGAAGTTACTTTAACAAAAGATATGATTTCTAAGTTAAGAAATAAAGATCGTAATTATACGGCTTTTGAAGGAAAAGTTGATGAAACTGGTACCGTAACATCTTACTACAGTCCATTGTTCCGTGGTAATGATGCTATTCTTAAAGGATATTCAACTTATCCAGATGCTAATGCTCTAGGATGTAACAATATTCGTGAACGTAAAAATTGTGAATACTTTGGTGGAGGTGCAAATTAACATATGAATAAAGGAATGTTAACGGTTGGAATTATTCTATTAAGTATTATTGCTTTATTGTTAATTAACGTATTAACTAACTTTTCTACCGGAAGTGAATTAGATTACTACCTAGTAAAAGAAACAGCGGATGCTGCAATGGAAGATTCTATTGATATGAATTATTTAAGAACGTGTGGTATTTACAGAATCGATAAAGAGAAGTTCGTAGAGAACTTCATTTATCGATTCGCCAACAACGTTGATGCAACAAGAAATTACAATATTAAGTTTTATGATATAAATGAAGTTCCACCAAAAGTAAGTATTAAAGTTGATTCTTTAACAGTACTTGCTTTCAATGCTGGTGGACATGGATCTGATCAAAAAGATTATGATTCTCAAGCTGCTGATATTACTACTAGTTACGATTTAATATTGGAAACTACTTATAAGAGTGATCCAGCTGTAGAAGAAGCTTATTTATATCAAACATTAAGTACTTGTAAAGATTTATTAAGTAAACAAGCAAATTAGAAAGAGGGGATTAAGATGGGTAATTTAGTAACAAGTTTGAAAAAATTCATGCAGAATAAAAATACTGTTACTGTGGTTGGTGTTATTCTAGCTATTATTGTATTGTATTTTGCTTATACGATGCGTGTTAATTCCGCTATTAATCCTGTAGTTGTTCCTTATGCTGCTGAACAAATTAAAGCTGGTGTTCAGATTACAGAATCTATGATTTCGACACGAGAAGTTCCTCCTTCTATGCTTGAAGGAGATGTAATCTTAAACGTAGGAGAAATTATTGATAAATATTCTGCGGCTGATACGGTTATACCAAAGGGTAGTTTATTCTATCGTAGAGCTGTCGTAGAAAAAGAACAATTACCAACGAATATTATTTTGGAATATCCAAAAGGATATGTATTATACAACTTACCAGTAGATATTAATTCTACTTATGGTAACTCTGTATATCCTGGTAACTATATTGATATTTGGCTAAAAGCTGTTAATAAGGTTGATGGAAATCAAGTTTTGAATCCTGATGCTGATAAGATTATGTATGGTAAACTAATCTCTAATATTCAAGTTTTAGCTGTAAAAGATGGAAATGGTCAACCTGTTTTCCAAAATTTGGATGAAAATAGAACTCCTGCCATGGTTGTATTTGCTTTACCAGAAGAATACTTCGTATTACTTCGTAAAGCAAATTACATGAGAACTTATGATACTTCTATTGAGTTGGTTCCAACGAATGAAAGTATTAAAGATGAACCAGGAGAACTAGAATTATCGAGTGAGCAATTAAAAGAATGGATTAACATGCATACATACTGGACAGATTAAAAAAAGAATTAGAAGAATAAAAGGGAAGTGAGTTATGTGAACGAAAACATTTTTGATAAGTTAGATTTTGGACCTTTTCGTTCCTTATTAGATAATGATGATATTACCGATATCTCTTATGATAATGGTGGACAAATTTGGATTCGTTCCTTAACTCAAGGATCTTTAAGAGTAGAAGTGGAAGGAGCGACTCCAGAATTTGTTGAGAAGTTGGCCTTCCAATGTTCTAACGTTATGGGAACTACTTTTAACAATGCAAAGCCATTTTTGGATGCTGAAAGCGCTGAGTTACGTATGAACTTTGTACATCAGTCAATTGCGACGAATGGTATTGCTTTGGTTATTCGTAAGACTCCCGCTAAAATTCGTCTTGAAAAGGAAAAATTAATTCAAGAAGATTATTTTACTCCAGCGATACATGACTTTTTAATTAAGTGTGTTGAAGGTCACTGTAATATAATGGTTGCTGGAGAAACTGGTTCTGGTAAAACAGAGTTTGTTAAGTATTTGGCAAGCCATACCAAGACCAATGAAAAAATTATTACTATTGAAGATACTTTGGAACTTCACTTAGATAAAATATTTCCACAAAGAGATATTGTGGCAATGAAGACGAACAATGTAGCTAGTTATTCGGATGTATTGGTTACTTGTATGCGTCAGAATCCAAAATGGATTCTACTTTCCGAGGTTCGTTCAGCAGAAGCGGTTTCGGCTGTACGTAACTCTATTTCTTCTGGACACAATATTTTATCTACTATCCATGCGGATAAAGCTTCGGCTATTCCTTATCGTCTTTATTCTTTGATGGAAACGGATTTGGATGTTCACCAATTCTTATCAACGATTTATCGTTATATTCAATTAGGTGTACATATAAAGGCTTTCTATAGTAAAGAGTATGGTAAGTTTCACCGTGAGGTAGATGAAGTTTCTGAATTTTATGTAGATGATGATAATGTTCCTAGATCTAGGATTATTTATCAAAAATTATTTGGTAAACCTATCATGTGTAAACCAAGTGCTCATTTAGTGGAGTACTTGGAGAATCAAAATATTGAGGTTCAAAGTATTATTGGAGATTTACCAGATGAGTTACCTTTAAGAGAATCTATTAAGCAAGAAGAGTCAAATGATACAGAAGAGGAGACTAAGAAGGAAGAAAGTGTTGGTGAAGCACCATCTACTCCAGCAGTGGCAACTTCGGCTGCCCCTGTTTCTAAAGTGGCTTCTGTAAGTTCACCTAATCCTCCTCAGAATGTTCCATTGCAAGCACCAGTTGTTGCTTCACAGGTCAGTGTACCAACTTCGGTTGCAACCCCTGCGGTTGCTGTACCACCAAAAGTTAATCCTACACCAGCTGTTAGTCAACCTACTGCAGTGGCACCTGCTACTAATGCTCAAGCAGTAGTACCTGCTTCAACGCCAGTAGCGACTGTTCAAGCGCCTGTTGCGACTCCTCAGACTGTTCCGGTTGCCGCTCCCGTAGCTAATCCAGGATTGGCAGGAATTGCAAAATTGGCACAATAGAAAGGAGTTGATTGTATGTATTTAGAAGAATTATTTATAATTTTAGGTTTTGTAATTGCGATTTACTTATATCGTAACTACAAGGGTGAAAATGTTGGAAAATATGTTCTTGGACAAGTACAAGGTATGTACGATAAATTTGCTCCTTATTCTTTTAAAGTAGTTCGTGAGAAAACAAAACAATTAGGTCAAGAGTATACTCCAAAGCAATATGCTATTCAAGTTACTTTGTTTGCAAGTTTTGCAGCGGTTGTTACCTATTTGTATTTCTATAATTTAATTATTAGTATTATTTATGCATTAATTGCTGTTTCCTTTGTACCATATTTAACTTATTTAAGATGTAAAAGAGTTTATTCTGAGTTCTTATTTGAGCAAGTACAAGTTTATACTTCTAATACTATTATGGAATTTGCTACGACTCAGTCCTTTGTTAAAGCATTGGAAGGTGTTGCTAATTCTGGTGTTTTGGAAGATCCTGTATTAAGTGATGTTCAACAAATGATTACGATGAGTTACGATAATGGTACGATTGATGAAGCTTTGGATTATATGAGTAAGTTATATCCTTATTACATTGTTAAGAATATGCATCAATTATTCTTACAAATTACTAAGGAAGGTGCTCAAAACTCTGCTGACTCATTGGAAAATATGCAGTTAGATATCGATATGCTGGTTGAAAGTGTATATCGTGACCGTATTGAAAGAGCTTCTTTCCATAAATCCTTTTTACAATTCGGTATTATGTTGTATTTAATGGTTATGTTAGTACAATACTTACTTGGACGTGAAACGTATTTGATTTTGTTGGAAAGATGGTATATTCAATTATTGATGCATGGAGTTTTAATTATCAATACGTATTTCCTTTTAAAAGGGGAAAAATATTATAATGAGAATGTAGGTGCTGAGTAATGGAGATATTAGTTGTTGGTGCAATCATTATCTTTATCTTAGTCTATAATAATACGATTGATAAAGATAAGTTCTTTGCCGATAATCAAAAATATTTAGAGGCTTTTAAAGAAGATGATTATCAATTCTTAGTATATGCTCGTTATGGAGAAGATGTAGATATTGATCAGTTATATTCTAAGAGAATTACTTATGCTTTTATTACTTTTTTAGTAGTATTAGTATTGACAATTACCAATAATAATTCCGTTGAAATTATCAATTCACAGTTTTTCTTGAATTTAGTTTTGGCAATTGTTGTTGCGGTGGTTGTTTTTAAAATGCCTTATACACAATTAAAGAGTTATTATAAACAACATTTACATGAAATCGATGTTATGTTGCCTTATTATTTAAAGAGTTTGGAAATTTTAATTCAACACTATACCGTTCCTGTTGCGATAGGTAAATCGATTGGAGATGCTCCAGATATTTTTAAACCAGGGCTTCGTAAAATGATTGATCGTATTAATGCTGGAGATGCAACAGTAGATCCTTATATGGAATTTGCCAATACTTATCCAGTAAGGGACTCTATGCGTATGATGCGTTTGCTTTATCGTTTAGGAATTGGTTCTCAAGAGAGAAAACAAGAGCGTTTGATGATGTTTTCAAAAACAGTATCAAGTTTGCAAAATAAAGCACGTGAAACGAAATACAAAGAGCGTTTGAATCATATGGAAAGTCAGACAATGGTTATGTTAGTAGTTACCGGTGTTGGTGTAATGCTTGTAATCTTGATTTCTATGATGATGATGTTCTAATTGTAAAGTGTATGTTTTGTTAGTTGTTATTTATAAAATATTTTGTTATAATGAATTTGTATATGTTAGAAAGGATGGGATAGTTCATGAAAGCAGCTACAGGAGAATTAAACTTAACTGTAATTACTCTTATTGCCATTGGTGCAGTAATCGGATTTTTCTGGATTATGTGGCCAAATATTAAAAATTCTATTAATACTCAATGGAATAATATTTCAACTTATAATAATAAATAATCTAGGAGTTTTATAAATGAAAGATGCGTTTGGTGGAATTTTAAACTTAATATTAATAGCCATATTTTTGATTATAGTTGAAGGCGTTTTATCTTTCATTGTTTGTTATAGCAAAGCATTTCGAATGAAAAACATTGTTATATCGACGATTGAGCAGTATGAAGGAGCTGGATGCTTTAAAGATGAAGTATCGGCTGATACTGCTTGCAGAAATCGTATAATCGATGGGGCAAAGGGGCTTGGGTATTCTCCAACTTCTTTGTCATGTCCTTCTGGGTATAAAAATAATATTGATTTGTTTTGTTATAAAGATTCATCTTCTGATTCTGGTAAATACACTGTGTATTCTGTTATTACTCAAGTTGATCTTAATATTCCAATTATTAATAAGATTATGGGTATCTCTATTTTTCAAGTACATGGAGATACTAGAGGAATTGTTAAAAAGTAAGAGGGTGATAGACTATGCGTGATGCCATAGGAGGATCTGTTTCTATTATAATTATTGTTGTTTTTATCGTAATTGCTTTAGGGTATTTGGCATTTAATGTCAATTATACTAAAGCTTTTCGTATGCGTGATAAAATTATTGCGGTATATGAAGATTATGATGGAGATTGTGGAAATGATTGTAAAACGGTTATTCATAATTATGCTAGAAAAATTGGATATCGATTAGGAAATCTAAATTGTGGTACTTTGAATTCTTCTTTTATTCCGGTTGATGACATGTATTGTGTTCGTGAAACGGTTGTTCAAGGGGATAGGGGAGATTCTAGTATTTCTCATATTAAGAATTCTGATAGTCGTTATTCGGATGTACGGGCAAAGCATTATTATACGATCGTAACTAAAATTAATATTGAATTACCTATTATTAGTAATATATTTGATTTTGGACTTTTCTATATTTCGGGGGATACAAAAACATTTGAAGTAAAAGATTAAAGGGTGTTGATGAGCGATGAATGTAATCGTAGCAAATGAGCAACAAAATGCTTTATCAAATTTAGACATTGATATTATAAAAAGTATCAGTGGTTCTTTTGATGCTCTTGAATTAGTAGAAATGTTCAAAAGTTTTTTTTATAATAAAATGATTTTGGATGTTACCGCCCTTAAGAATTATCAAGAATTAAGAACGTATGATATTTTATCGAAGGGATTGGATCCAGATAAATTAATCTTATTACTTCCTGAGGGTACTCAGTTATGTACTCCTAACTTTTTAAGCCATTTGATATCGATGGGTATTTATAACTTTACTACGAATATGAATGGAGTTAAGTATTTGATTAAAAAATCAAATACTTTAAAAGATGTAGAGCACATTCGTGGAATGGCAAATGCGGAACTTTCTGCTGAAACGGGAGCTAGTGTTACTACCGTTAGTCCCAATGTTCATAATAGTGCTATGATCATTGGATTTAAAAATGTTACGGAGCAAGCTGGTGCTACTACGCTTATTTATATGTTAAAAAAGGAATTATCGATTTTACTTGGACAAGATAAAGTAGTAGCTATTGAAGTTGGGAAAAATGATTTTTCGTTCTTTAATGAAAAAAATATGATTTCTGCTAGAGATGTAGAAGTAAAAAGTGTGATTCAAAAGTATACCTCTGCTAATGTTATTTTGGTGGATTTAAATAATAGTCAAGATGATAGTTTTTGTGGAGATGTTATTTACTTATTAGAACCTAGTACTATTAAATTGAATAAATTGGTTAAAAGAAATCGTATTATATTTAATAAACTTTTAAATCGTAAAGTTATTCTAAATAAGAGTTTATTATTAAATACAGATGTATTTGATTTTGAAAGTGAAGCTGGTATTAAAGTGTTTTATAATATGCCACCATTAGATGAGCGAAAGAGAAATGCTATCATTGGAGATTTTTTATCCAAGTTGGGTGTTTTGAATCGAAATAATACTTCTTCTATTGGTGTAAGTAGTAAAATATTTGGCTTATTTAGGCGTTAATGAATTGACAAATTTCGTGGATAATATTATAATTTTTAGTGAAGGAGAGGTTGTTATGGCAAATTTATTTCAAATTGGTGCTATTGATAGCTGTGGAGGTTTATTACCTATCGTAAGAGTTATTAAAAAAGGATTGTTCCCATTGGTTCAATTAGGAATTCCTATTATTTTGATTATTTTAGGAACGATTGACTTAGGTAAAGCCGTTATTGCCAGTGATGAAAAAGAAGTTAAAGCTGCACAAAGTAGATTAATTAAAAGATTTATTTATGCGGCACTTGTATTCTTTGTCACTACTCTTGTAACTGTATTAATGAATATGGTTGCTCAAGGTGGAGAAGGTAATACTACTAGTTGGGAAAGTTGCTGGAGAGCAGCAGGGTAAAGTGCTTTTTAAAAATAGTAATTTCATTGCTATTTTTTTTTTGTTTTGATATACTTATTATGATATAATATTTTGCGGAGTGATTTTATGGCAAAAAAATGGTTTATGATACTATTGATTATTGTTTTATTTATGATGGGACCAGTTGTGTCTGCTAAAACAATTACTGTTGATAGTATTCAGCAAGTAAATCCAGTGTTAAATATTAGCTCTTTTTCTGGACTTGTAATGAGTTGCGATGGAGCTTTGGGTAATCCAAGTGATGAGAATTCTGTGGCTTGGTTATTACAACAAATTTTGAATTTTATTAAAGTAGTTGGACCACTTCTTGTTGTGGTTTTGAGTAGTGTAGACTTTGCCAAAGTTATTATTAAAAGTGATGATGATTCTATGGCCAAGGCTCAGAAAAAACTAGGAATGCGTTTAATTTTAGCTGCTAGTTTATTCTTTATTCCAACTATTGTTCAAGTTTTATTAGATGTTTTTGGATTGGTTTCTGATCCAACTTGTGGTATACGTTAAGAGGTGATGCAGAATGGGTGAGTCTTTTATTGAACCTGCCAGCGTGACCCAAGACTTGTTTCGAGGATTATTCTCTTTCCTTGATAGAGGAGTCTATTGGCTATTAACGTTGGTTTATCAATTGTTTTTCAATGTAGCTTCTGCCGATCTTTTCGCCAATGAAACTATTATGAATTTTTATGGAAGAGTCCAATTAATCATTGGAGTTTTTATGATGTTTCAACTTGCTATGACGATTTTAAAGGGAATTATGAATCCGGATACCTTTACGGATTCTAAATCAGGAGCTGGTAATTTAATTACTAGAATTATTACTTCTTTGGTATTATTAACGGTATTAGTTCCTGTTAATTTTGGTTCTCCTAGAAATGAATATGAAATGCAAATCAATAACAATGGTTTGTTATTTGGTACTTTGTATTCTTTGCAACACCGTATTTTAAGTAATAATACAATTGGTCGATTAATTTTAGGTAGTGATGCGGATTCTATGGATTATTTGTCATCGGATTCGAATGAAAATGAATTGAAAAAATCTTCTAGAATTTTTACGGCTACTATTTTGAAAGGTTTTTATCGTATTAATTTATTACCAGAAGGTCAAAGACCGAAACATGAGGATGGAAAAGATGATGCAGTCTTCAATGATAACCGTGTTTGTAAAGATATTGATGATGAATTGTTATCCGCTTATACAAGAGTTGATGCGGAACCAGGAGAAATCTTAAGTATGGTTACTCTAACTTGTAATTCGGATGGAACGGAGACTTTCATTGAGAGAGTAGCCAATCGTTTTACTTCTCATTTTTCTGGAAATGATCGTTATATCTTGGCTTATATTCCTTTTTGGTCTACTTTAGTTGGATTTATCTTTGTCTTTATTTTATTGAGTTTTACGGTGGATATTGCTGTTCGTTCTGTAAAACTTGCTGTTTTACGTTTAATTGCACCAATTCCAATTATTAGTTATATGGATCCTAAAGGATCAAAAGATAATGCATTTAGTTCGTGGGTAAAAGTTTTATCTTCTACTTATTTGGATTTATTTATTCGTTTAGCAACTGTATATTTTGTTATCTTTATTATTCAAGATATTTGTACCAATGGATTACCAATTTTACATTCTTCTGGAATTTTAGGTACAATGACAGCTATCTTAATCTTTATTGGATTATTTGTATTTGCCAAACAAGCACCTAAGTTTATTAAACAGGTTTTAGGTTTAAAAGACGATGGTGGAAAACTATTTGGTGGATTTGGAGATATTTTAGCTGTTGGAGCTGCGGGACTTGGAACGATTGGTTCTGCTGCGACAGGTTGGCGTGCTGCCAAGGAAGAAAATGCTGAGTTGCATCCAAATAGTCGATTTAATTTTGCTCGTAATGCAGGGTCTGCTTTACTTGGAGGAATTAGTGGAGGAATTGCTGGAGCAGGCGCTTTACTTGGAAAAGATGCTTCTGCTAAGAGTGTAATTCAAGCTCAAAATCAAAGAAATGCTATGCGTGCTGCCCATTCAACTGCTTTAGGTCGTTTAGGAAGTACGGGTTATGGATTATTTACAGGACGTTCATTATCTACGAAAGGTAATAATATTGCAAAAGGTGCTCAAGATTGGGTTAAGGCTCAAGGAGATTGGAAAACTGCTTTGGAAGATGAGGCAAAGATTCAAGGTGGTGCATTTGCATTTAAAGATGCTGCTGGTAATACTTTATTCAATGCTCGTTACGAAGAAGTTGAACGTGCAGTTGCTTCTGCTCATGATGGTAAAGTTACGATTGCTGGAGTGGATTATGATGCCAATATCTTCACGAAATCTATTATGGATGACAACTTGAAAGCACAAGTTCGTGCTTACCAAGCTGGTGGTGTTGGTAGCTTTAAATCTGGTGGAACTAGTTATGCCGATAACATTAAAGCCGGTGGAAAACTATACAAAAAACGTTCCGATGCCTTTACAAAAGCCAAAGATGTGGATGTTTCTGGATTACAAGATGCAGCTGTTGCTCAAAACTTCAGAAATTACGATGTTGATCGTATTGATACATACGGTAAAGCTATTGGAGCTGCTAATAATGTCATTGCTAATCAACAAAATGATATGCGTCAGAGAATGCGTAATGCAAATGATCAAGCAAAGAAATAAAAACAGGAGTGTGATAGTTAGTGTATAATCAATATTTAATTCCAGCTAATACCAAAAGGGGGCAATTGATATTAGGATTGTTCCGACCTTTTGATTTAGCATTATTTGGAAGTGGAATTTTAGTGACAGTAATTCTGTTAGCTTTTCTTCCACTATCGAGTACGTTTGTAACTATTTTGATATTAAGTCCGGCTTTAATTACTGGATTCCTAGTAATGCCGGTTCCTTATTATCATAATATGTTAAATATTGTTATTGAATTATATGAGTTTTTGACAGAACGTCAAACATATAGATGGAAAGGTTGGTGTTATAGAAGTGTCATCACAAAAACAAAAAGGAAGTAGTAGTGGTTTTACAGAAGATTGGTTACCTGTAAGAGCCATTCAGAATAATATGATTATCACTCGCGATGGATTTAAAGTGAGTGGTGTAAAAATTACTCCAAGAAATATTTTTATCTTAGACCCTGATACACAAGATAATATATTAATTGGACTTCGTAATTTTTATAATACAATTGATTATGAATTTTGGTTAATTGTTGCTGATAGACCTGTTGACATTTCTGTTTATATGTCACAAATGCAATTATTATTAAATGAAACGAGTTCTCCTGCTATTCGAAAATTAATTATGCAAGATATTGAAAAAGGAGAGACTTTTATACGAAATAATGTTGTTGATACGGAATATTATTTCTTATTTAAAACAAAGGATACGGACTTACTTCAAAAGAGAGTTCGTCAAATGATCAATGGATTAGCTACTTGTGGATTGAATGCTTCTTTGGTAAGTAATTCCGATTTACGATTAGTTCTTGAGAATTTCCTAAATGGTGGAAATACTACAGAGTTTGGAACGGTGATGCCAGTATGAGTACAGGTTTAAGAAGTCAGTTAGCTCCTAAGGGACTACATTTCTCACCAAGTGATTTTATTATTAGCGATAAGTATGCGACTATCTTAACTGTTGTTTCTTATCCTAAGTATATTACACCAGGTTATTTATCTTCTTTAACAAATATGTCTGGTATTAAAGTTGTTGTTAAACATATTCCTGTGCCTGCTCAAGATATGCAAAAGATGTTAAATAAGCAGGTTGCTGAATTAAAACAACGTTATCAAGATGAAAGAGACCAGACGGTTCGTGAAAGAATTCGTCAAGATGCTGAAAGTTTGGAGTACTTTACTTCCATGATTGCAGGGTCTCAAGCTCGTAACTTTGATTTTCAAATGCATATTATGATTACAGCTGATACAAAAGAAGATTTGGAATTAAAAAAATTAAATGTTAAAAATTATTTGGATGCCATGGAATTACGTGCTATATCTCTACGCTTTGAACAAGAAAAAGTATTGAAGTCTATTCTTCCTATTTTCCCAGCTCAAGATATTGAACAAAGAATTGGTACGCCAATTCCATCTATTACAATGTCTGCTATGTATCCATTCATTTTTGATAGTATTAAAGATCCAGGACTTTCTACTTTATTAGGAGTAGATTTCTCTGGTGGTGTTATCTTATTTAATCAATTTTTATATAAAATACGAAAAGAAAACAACCGTAACAATGCTAATATGATTATTCTTGGTACTTCTGGTTCTGGAAAATCTACCGCTGCTAAGTTGTTACTTAGAACTCATATTCGTAATGGTTGTCAAATTGTTATTATTGATCCAGAAGATGAGTTTAGAGAATTAACTCGTGCTTATGGTGGAGATACTGTGGATATAGGTAAAGGTGGAGAGTTTGGATTAATCAATCCACTTGAAATTGTTATCGATGCGGATGAAGAAGAGATTAAACAAGGTCTTGGTTATACAGTTTTAACAAGAACCTTACAATTTTTAAAGGCTTTTATGAAGTATTATGATCCTTCTATTGAAGAAGATGTTTTAACGATGTTTTCTGAGATTGTACAAGATACTTATAAGAGATTTGGAATTGATTTTAATACTGATTTTTCTCGTTATACTTCACAAGATTATCCAACCTTTAGTGATGTTTATGCAACGATACGAGGAAGACTTATGTCTATGACAGAACAAACTCAAGAGAGAGATATAATGGAAAGACTTGAGTTAAAGGTTCGTCCTATTGTAAAAGAATTAAAGTTCTATTTTGATGGTCATACTACGATTAAAAAGGGTAGTGACTTCATGGTATTTAATATTAAAGAACTTATGAATAGTGATTCTACTATTAAAAATGCATTATTCTTTAATGTATTGAAATATGCTTGGGGATTATGCTTAGATTTTAATGTAGATACGGTATTAATGGTTGATGAGGCGCATGTCTTGTTAGGAGATAATAATGCTCTTGGAGCAGATTTCTTAGCACAAGTACAAAGACGTGCTCGTAAGTATAATACTGGTACGGTTATTATTACTCAACAACCTAGTGATTTTTCTGATCCTGCAGTTATTACGCAAGGAAAAGCAATCTTTGATAACTCTTCTTATTATTTAATTATGGGTTTGCGTAAGCAAGCAGTAGAAGATTTATCTTTATTAATTGATTTAAATGAAAGTGAGAAAGAAAGTATTAAACATTATTCTCAAGGAGAAGCTCTATTTGTATGTGGAAATAGACGTATGAGAATTAATGTTGCGGTTACGCAAGAAGAATTAGATTCCTTCGGAATTGGTGGAGGATTCTAAAGCAATCAGTTAGGTGGTGATATCAGTGGCATATGAGGCAAATCGATATGATGATCCGGAATTAGAAAAAGCTCGTAATGATGCAAATAATGCGAATAATATTCGTAATGCTGCTGATGTTGCGATTGCCTCTGGTAATCCATATGCAGTAGGGGCAGGAGCGGTTGTGAAAGGACTCGATAAAGCAACTGGAGGAGCTAGTAGTGAAGCTTTAGGAAAAGCTGTGTCTACAGCTAATAAAGTTTCTCCGGTTGGTAAGTCTTTACAAAATGCATCTAATCGTCTAAATGAAAGTGGTGCTAGTGACGCTATAGGAAATGCTGCTGCTATGTATAATAGGAGTCAAGGACAGGGAGATACCTTTCCTAAAAAAGATCCTAATGTTGTCAATCAACCAAATGCTAGTAATGTTTCAGGAGGAGAACCAAGTAGTTCTCTTCCTTCTTCTCGTGAGAAAAAATCTTCTATTACAGAAGAAGAGAATAAACCAAAAGAGAATGATGAGGAAAAAGAAAAAAAACGAGGAGGACTTCTTGGAAGATTAGCTCTTGGTGGAGTTATGAATGTTGTTTTATTTGTTTTTGCACCATTCTTACTTGCTTTGTTAGTTTTTGTTGTCATTTTTGCTAGTGTTACAGGTGTTATTTCTTCTTATGAAGATGCTTTTGGTATTAGTCAAACCACTGGGGAAGATACAGGAAATCTTTATTTTAAAGCTTCTACCAAGGAACAACAAGCCTTTTATGATCGGGTTAATGATATTAAATTAGCTTATCAAGCTCAAGGAGTAGAGATTGACCCTTTGAAGCTAGTAGCTGTTTATCATGTGCTAAAAAATAATGGTGCTGATCTCGATTATAATGATATGACGGATGCGGTGATTCGTGAGTTTGCAGAGGCTATGCTTCGTGATGGTACTTATAGTGAATATACATTCAAGGATAATTTGATTCAAACGATTATTCCGCGTTATTTACCTAAAACAACCAGTGATCAAAGAGAGAGAATTGCTCAAGAGGTTTTGGATTATGTAGAGGATTATTATGATTTAATTGGAAAAAGTTCTGATAAAAGTACTACATATTGTGCGGCTAATAATTGTGCTTATGATATAAAAGGGTATGCGATTCGTGGTAAGGGAAATGTTACCGAAAGTATTCAAGTGTCGGATTTATATGTTCGTCTTATGCAATGTGGTACTGCTAGTGGTCACAACTATGGTGGAGTATTTGGTCAACCATTGGAAGGTGAAGATTTAGTTCCTTTTGAAAAATATATTTTAGGAGTTACTTATAATATTATGGGAGAAGATGCTCCAGAAGATGCTGTTAAAGCGCAAATGGTAGCAGCTAGAAGTTATATCTTAGCACGTCATGCAGATGTTGGTGGTTGGAGAACTTTAGAGAAGAGTGATGATAAATGGATTCTTCAAGTAGCAGCTTGTTCGCAGGATCAAGTGTATTGTGACCCGGATAAAGGTTGTTCTGGTTCTTCGGCACAATGGGGGCAAATATATAGTGGATTAGATCATGATAATGGATATCACAAGAATCCGCTTCCTCTTACTTCTATTCTTCGTACATATTCTAGTCAAACCAGTGGGGAAGTTGTTACCAATAGTGACGGATATATTGTTTATACTGGTTATCAACAAGCAGAAGTAAATCAGTTTATTTCTCTTGCTAATAGTGGTTTAAAATATAAACAAATCTTACTCCAAGTTTATAATCAAGGAACTCGAAACTATGGAGCTTCTAGTGTCGATAAAGCTAGTTGTAAAGCGGATAATACATATTGTGGTGTTTCTAGTGGAGAATATGCGGAATGGAAACAATTTGAAGGACCTTGGTCAGAAGTAAAAATTGGATCTAGTGGTTATACGATTCATCAAATTGGTTGTTTAGCAACTTCTGTCGCTATTTTGGTTGCGAAAAGTGGAGTACCTACAAAAGTAGCCAATTTTAATCCAGGGACTTTTGTAGAATATTTAAGTAGTCATGGTGGTTTTGCTGGAGGAAATTTTGTATGGAGATCTGTTTCCGAAATTGCTCCTAACTTCCAATTTCAAGGAAGAATCAATGTAGCTACTATGTCTAGGGAAGAAAAATTAAATAAAATTAAAGAACTAGTTAGTCAAAAAGATGTATATGTAGTTGCAGAAGTAAAAGGAAATACTGGTCAACACTGGGTTGCTATTGACTCTGTATCAGGAGATACTGTTAATATGATGGATCCTGGTAGTCATTCTACTAATTTATGGCAACATTATCCGTGGGGAAATACAACTATTTTGGCTTATTTCCGGGTTGTTAGGTGATTCTATGAGAGATAAAAAGGTTTATATTGTATTATTAATTTGTATTTTTGTTTTCTTTGTAGTGATGTTTCTAGTATTTGGACTTCAAAATATCAAAAAAGGGAATACGGCTACAACGATTCTTGTGGGAGATTCTAGTGTGTGGACTTTTCAGAATCAAAGTTGGATGAATCTTCGGGATACTACCTCAATTCAATCTTATAATTGGCAAGAGTTTCAAGTGTATGTGGATAATCAATCTTTAGGAAATTATTATGTTTGGCATGATGATAAATGGTATCTTTTTGACGCCGATAAAAATGCAATTCCCTATGAGGGAGAATTACTTGCTTATCAAGGAAATTATCCAATTACGATTGCATCTTTTGAGTTAGAAGATATTGTGGATCGTACGTATGTAGATGCTGTTTTATCAGAAAATGGAATCAGTCTTTCAAGTGAATTTACTTCTTTTTATCAAATATCTTTTGATATGGATCAAGATGGAGTAGAAGAGGAGTTCTATTTGGTTAGTAATGTCTTTTCTATGGATTACGTGCCAGATTCTGTTTTTTCCTTTGTGTTTATGGTTAAAGAGGGAAAAGTATCTATGATTTATCAAAAAGTTGATCAAGGACAATATTTTAATGGTTGTAAACCATTTGTTACGAGTTTTTTAGATGTCGATCAGGATCATTCTTATGAGTTACTATTAAGTTGTGGAAGATACAGTATTAGTAAACAAGTTGATATGCTTTATAAATATGAAAATGGGGCTTTTAAAATGTTAATTTCTAATCAATAATATAATGACAGTTTTTAAAAGTTACGTTATAATAAAGGGTGAAGGAGAGTTGTAGCATGAAATTTAAATTAAGAGCAGATCCAGAAGATTTAATGATTTTTGGTATTTTTGCAGCGTTTTTATTATATATTGTGGCTATTTGTGTTGTTAATGTACATACATTTGCAACGGAAGGTCATTTGTCCGGTTTAAATCCGTTTCCTGCTTTTGGACCAGATTATTTCTTTTCTACGTTATTTTTATATCTTTTAGCTTTACTTGGTTTATTTGCAAGTGTTAGTTCTATGTTCTTTGAAAGAGAAAAAGGATTTGGAATTACAACTGATAAAAAAGATAAGGGATATTCTAGATGGGCAAAGGATAAAGAAATGCAAGAAGAATTATCTTGTGTATCTATTACTGCTAAGAATTCGAAAGAGGCAGGAGTTCCTTTAATTCTAAATGAAAAAGAAATGTGGGTTGATAATGGAGAGTATCACTCTTTGGTTATCGGAGCTACTGGTTCTGGTAAAACTCAGACGGTTGTATTACCACAGGTGTATAGTTTGGCTAAAGCTAGAGAATCTATGATTATTACCGATCCAAAAGGTGAAATCTATGAAAAAACCAGTAACATGCTACGTGCTCGTGGATATCAAATATTATTATTAAATTTCCGTGATCCACAAAATGGTAATGCTTGGAATCCAATGACTTTGCCTTATCAAATGTATAAATCTGGAAATCAAGATAAAGCTATCGAGTTATTAGATGACTTGGCATTAAATATTCTATATGATGATTCTAATAAGAATGCGGATCCATTCTGGGAAAAGACTTCTGCTGATTACTTTTCGGGAGTTGCTCTTGGTTTGTTTGAAGACGCACAACCGAATGAAATTAATATTAATAGTATTTCTTTGGCTACTACTGTAGGAGAAGAAAAGTTTGGTGGTTCTACTTACATTAAAGAGTATTTTGCTGCTAAGGATCCAAATAGTGCTGCCTCTATTAATGCTTCTAGTACTATTATGGCTCCAAGTGAGACCAAAGGTAGTATTTTATCCGTATTTAAACAAAAAGTTAAATTATTTGCATCTCGTGAAAATTTATCTGAGATGTTAAGTTATAGTGATATCAATTTGGAGTCTATTGGTGAAAGACCAACTGCTGTATTTATTGTTATTCAAGATGAAAAGAAAACGTATCATTCTTTAGTTACCATTTTATTAAAGCAAATTTATGAAACATTGATTTCATCTGCTCAAAAGCATGGTGGAAAATTACCAATTCGTACAAACTTTATTTTGGATGAGTTTGCTAATATGCCACCACTGAAAGATGTTACGACTATGATTACGGCGGCTCGTTCTCGTAAGATCCGTTTTACGATGATTATTCAAAACTTTGCTCAATTAGATGATGTATATGGAAAAGAAGAGGCAGAAACCATTCGTGGTAACTGTGGAAATATTATTTATTTGATTACAACAGAGTTAAAGGCTTTGGAAGAAATATCTAAAATGTGTGGAGAAGTAAAATCTAAGAAAGATGATAAGACTGCTTCTACTCCTTTGGTTACGGTTTCTGATTTGCAACGTATGAAACAATTTGAAGTTATTATTTTGCGAATGAGAAAACAACCTTTTAAAACCAAATTTACACCATTCTTTAAATTAAATTGGGGATTTAAATATCCTCCTGCTAAGTATCCAACTCGTGAGAAAAAAGCAGTTCATACTTTTGATATTAAAGAATATGTTAAAAATCAAAAGAAAAAGAAATTGTTAGAAATGATGAATGCAGCTGATGAAAAGGATCGTGAGAATGCATCTATGCCTGGTTTTGGTCACCGCAATGAATTTGCTAGTGATTTGCCTCCAGAGTTACAAGCTATTAGAGAAAGAAAAAATTCTTCTCCTATCCCTGACTTTCTAACACGTTCTATGCCAAAAGAACCAGTTGTGGAAAAAGATGATTTTATAAGAGATGTTCCATCATTCCCACCAACGGTTTCTACTTTTGGACCTGCTCCTAAAAAAGAGGAAGAGCAAGAAGAATTTGTTATTCCCCCAGCTCCTACTTTTACGGAGACTTCTAAGAAAGTAGAAGAGGAAGATGATTTGGGATTTGACGTGGATGAATTAGTTAAGAAAATTGATGCTAAAATTGCTGAATTGGAAGCAGAAGAAGCACGTGAAAAAGAAGAAGAAGAGAAGAAGAAAAAAACAGAAATGGTTGCTCATTTGGATACGGAGCCAGTTACTCCTACCTCTAATACAGCACCTAGTATTCATGAATTGTATGAGGAAGAAAAAATGGTTTCTCCTCCACCAACTCCTGCTAAAGAAAATGATTTACGTTTAGAGGATGATAGTGATGATGAAGATTTCTTTGATGATTTCTTCGATAATTAGAAAGGACGGTTCGTATGAGTGCCAAATATAATTTAGTAAAAAAACCGAAAAAGAAAGATGAATATTTGTATGCAGAAGAAATAGATGAGGATGATGATAACCATTCTTCTGATCAAGATGCTAAGAAAAAAATGTTCCGTTTTATGGGAATTATAGTAGTGGTAATTATAATCTTTATGTTTATTCTTTATTTGATATCTTTGTTATCTACTAATCGTAGTTATGATTATTCGGATATAGAAGAGGTTATGAGAGACGCTGCTATTGCTTATTTTCAAGATCATCCAGAATATTTACCAACAGAAACTGGTATGATTGTGGAAGTTGATTCTAGTAATCTTGTTGTGGATGGAAAAATGAAAGCTTTGACAGAATATACCAAAGAAGGCGTTGTTTGTACTGGTAAGGTTTTGGTAGAAAAATCTGGAGCTGAATATTTATATACTCCTTATTTAAATTGTGGAGATACTTATGCAACGATTGAATTATATCGAAAAGTTGTTTCTCAAGATAAAATTGTTACTTCTGGATATGGTTTGTATTCTAACAATGGAACTTATGTTTTCCGTGGAGAAGATGTTGCAAATTATGTACAACTTGATAATAGTTTATGGAGAATTGTAAAGGTTACAGCTAATAATGAGTTGGTATTAATTAGTGAAGAAGGAACTCCATATTCTCAACCTTGGGATGATCGTTATAATGAAGAACGTTTTTATGAATCTGGTATTAATCAATATAGTGCTAGTCGTGTAAAAGAATACTTAGATAAAATTTATAACAATCCTTCTAAGGATGATGGTGAAGATATCATCTCAACCGTTGATAAAACTAGAATGGTTCCTTATAATGTTTGTACTGCTAAGAGAACTGTATCTAGTGAAAGTAAGAACAATTCGGAAGAGTGTACTGAAGTTTTGAAAGATCAAAAGATGGGATTGTTAACTTTATCAGATTATATGTATGCAAGTATTGATCCAAATTGTAAATCATCTGAAACGAAATCTTGTCAAAATTATAACTATTTAACGAAAGATTTTGATTGGTGGTTAGTAACTGCAAATAAAGATGATAATTCTACAGTCTTTAAGATTGATAATAATGGTGTAGCGGTAACGGATAATGCTAGTACATATTCTATTGTTCGACCTGTTATTTATATTAATAGTAAAGTATTATATAATGGTGGAGAAGGTACCAAAGAAGATCCGTTTAAAGTTCGATAGGAATCTATTATAGAATAGATTCTTTTTTTTTCATCTAATAAGATGGAGGTGAAAAAATGAAGTCTATTTCTGTAGATGATTTAATGAGATTATCAAATCCAAAAATTCTGGATATTCGTTCTTTTTCTCGTTACTCTTCTGGACATATAAGAGGGGCTAAATGGGTTTCTGTTTCTGACTTAATTCATCAACCAGATTCTATCTTAAATCGATTGGATACTTATTATATATATTGTGAATTTGGAAACCAAAGTAGGCGAGTAGTAGAGGCTTTAAATCAAAGGGGTTATTCTACTGTCAATGTCCTAGGAGGATATCATAATTACTTGTCTCGCCCATAGAATTATACTATAATAAAGTTGGAGGGTGGTTACATGGATGCTATACAATCCGTTGTAAATTATTGTACTAATATTCTCTCTAACGGAGGAATTCTCTTCGGTTTTTTTTGGGTGTTTATGGAATGCTTTATTCCAGTGTTACCCCTTAGTGTTTTTGTAACTTTGAATGTTAATGCTTATGGATTGTTTTTAGGAGTCTTCATTTCTTGGTTGGCAACTTGTAGTGGGTGTTTTTTGTGCTATTTATTTTTTCTTTTTTTAGAAGAAAAAGTATGCCAAAAGATTTTTAAACGTAAAACAATTTTGAAGATTCGTAAAGGAATTCGAAAATTTAAAAAAATAACGTTACCTCAGCTTGTTTTACTAATAACATTACCATTTACTCCTTCTTTTTTGATTAATGTTATATCTGGTATAGCAGGTGTTTCAAGGGAAAAGTTTTTGAGTGCTTTGTTGATAGGAAAAGTTTTTACAATTGTTTTTTGGGGATATATTGGAAGTAGTCTTTTAAATCAATTAACCGATCTTAGTTCCATTCTTTATATTTGTTTGGCACTAGGAGCAGCTTATGTTTTATCCAAAATAGTTAGTATTAAAATGAGTATTGAGTAGGTGAATTTATGGAGTTAGTAGAAATTATTATCATTTTATTGTTGGTTATTTTGATTGTATTAACCATTTTATCTTTAATGAAAAATATTAATGAATCCAATATCACAGAACGTTTGGGGAAATTGGAACTTAATATGATGAAAGAAATGGGAGAGTTTAAAAATAGTTTAAATCGAAATATGAATGACGACTTTTCCAAGTTGAATGAACAAGTAGAAAAACGCTTGTTGATGATTAGTGAGAAAGTAAATGAGAGATTGGATCAAAATTTTGAAAAGACTAATAAAACGTTTGTTAATGTTATGGAACGATTATCCAAAATTGATGAAGCTCAGAAGAAGATTGAAACATTATCCACGGATATTGTTAGCTTGGAAAGTATCTTGACCGATAAAAAAACACGAGGAATATTTGGTGAGGTTAATTTAAATCATATATTAATGAGTGTTTTTGGAGAAAAAAATGATTCAATTTATCAACTTCAATATACTTTGAGTACCGGTGTTATTGCGGATTCTGTATTGTTTGCGCCAGCGCCTCTTGGAACTATTTGTATTGATTCTAAATTTCCTTTGGAACATTATCAATTAATGGTTGATAAAAAACAACCTATCGAAGCTCGTGAAATGTATGAGAAAATGTTTAAACAAGATATGAAAAAGCATATTGATGCAATTCATACGAAATATATTATTCCTGGAGAGACGGCAGAACAGGCCATCCTATTTTTACCAGCAGAAGCTATTTTTGCAGAAGTTAATGCTTACCACACGGATATTATTCAATATGCTTATCGAAAAAGAGTTTGGATTACTAGTCCTACTACTTTGATTTCTACTTTAACGGTTATTCAGATGATTATCAAGAATATGGAAAGAGATAAGTATACTTCTATTATTCATGAAGAATTAAATAAACTTGGTTTAGAGTTTGCACGTTATAAAGAAAGATGGGATAAACTAGCACGAAGTATTCAAGCCGTCAATAAAGATGTTGAAAATGTATCAATCACAACGGATAAAATTCACAAGAAATTTGAAACGATTAATCAAGTGGATATGAAAATAGGAGATAAAAAAGAACTGGAATAGTTCTTTTTTTTGTTCATATTATTTAGTATGTTTTGGAAATTTCTTTTTTATGGAATTAGTTTTTTAACGATGATTACAGGACTTACTTTTATGTTGATGTACATAAATCTCTTTTCTTTTGGATATACTATTATTGATTATTTATCATTTATATTTACTCAATTTGAATGTCTTTGTTTTTTTGGTGGTTTTTTTCTTTTTATTTTTCTATTGAAAGGAGATTGTCGATGAATTATATTTATGATTTGGTATTGAACTTTTTTTCAGTGAAAGAGGATATGGACTTTTATGAGTGGAATCAAAAAGATTCTATCTTAACCGTTTCTAAAATTCCTATTTTTTGTATTTCTTCTTTTCAATTACAGGAAATATGTCATTATGATTGTCGGATGGATGATTCTTTTTTAAAACAAATTGAAAATCAAGTAGAAGGAGATTTTGGTTCTCCTTTTATGTGTTTACTTACGGATTCTAATCGAGTATTTGCTTTTGAATGGAATAAAGATGGATTGTTGCTTCGCAAAAGTAGTTTATTATTGGACGAAGAAGATGCTATTTTAGAGGAAGCAGAAGATTATTCTATGATTTTTTTATCTTATCAAAAGGGGGAATCTTATCCTAAAAATGAACCTTTTTTAACTCGTCAAGAAAAGAAAATACAGTTTTGCCTTTTAAAGGGAATTCATTCTCTTTATCATAGTCATTCTTATGATGTAATCCATTATTTATATCAAGAGATATTTTCTAAAAAAGTATCTACAAAAGAAGAGTATTCTTTACTAGTTGAGGAAATACAAAATCATTTTTCTAAAAAATATGAATCTTTATATGATATTCTTATGTTAACGCAATAAAAAAAGATAGTTTCCTATCTTTTTTAATAATCAATTCTTATGGCTTTTCTTACCTTGTTCATAGTTTCTTTGGCTTTTTCACGAGCCTCGCATGTTCCTTTTTCTAGAATCTTATCGACTTCTTCTGGATGTTCTTCATAGAATTTTCTTTTTTCTTGAATTGGTTTTAAGAATTCATTCATAGCTTCTATTAATTCTTTTTTACATTGAACACATCCACGAGATCCTTTTTTACATTCGGAACAAATCGTTTCTACGTTGTTTTCTTTATTTACGAGTTTGTGATAATAATAAACCATACAAATATCTGGATTAGCAGGATCATCTTTTTGAATTTTACTTGGGTCGGTTACAGCACCCATGATTTTTTTGCGAATCGTTTCTTCATTATCTACTAGGTATATTGCATTACCAAGAGATTTACCCATTTTATCATTACCGTCCAAGCCTTTTACTCTAGGAGATTTACTTAATAATTGTTGTGGTTCTATTAAAGTTTCTCCGTAGATATTGTTAAACTTTCTTACAATTTCACGACATTGTTCCAAAAGTGGCAATTGATCTTCTCCAACGGGAACTACTTCTCCACCAAAGCAAGTAATATCAGCTGCTTGGGATACTGGATATCCTAAAAATCCATAGGTAATGGATTCTCCATCATTTCCAAATAGTTCTTTTTTTTGAGCAATTTCTGTTTTTACGGTTGGGTTTCTTTGTAATCTAGAGACAGTTACTAAATTAGAATAAAAAACGGTTAATTCAGCAATCTCTGGAATTTTTGATTGAATAAAGAAATGAACTTTTTCAGGATCTAGTCCTATCGCTAATAAATCCTTTGTTATTTCATATACATTTGTTCTTACTTTTTCTGGATTGTTGAAATTGTCTGTTAATGCTTGTACATCTGCAATTTCTAGATAAAAGTCGTAATCATCTTGAATATCACGCCATGTCTTACCAGCTCCAAAATAATGGCCTAAATGTAAGTTTCCTGTAGGTCTTAAACCGGTAAGAATTGTCTTCTTCATAATAATCACTCCTCAAAGAGTATTTTATCATAGAACTATAAAATAAACAAAATAATTCCAATTTTCTTGCTTTCCTGTTATAATAAGCAGTTGAAATGAGGGGTTTTATGTATCGTAATCAAATTGGTACAAATAAAGATTACTCTTTTGGAGTCGAATTAGAATTTACAAATGCTGATTTAGAGAAAGTTTCCGATTGGTTAGAAAAAGAAGATATTCCTTTTCTTTATCAGTTGCAGCATAAAACACATCATCCAGATTATCAAGTTTGGTATTTGGATGTTGATCCTACTGTAACGGAATTAAGAGAAGATCATTATATTGGTGGAGAATTATCCAGTCGTATTTTTTCGGATGATTTCGATTCTTGGGAAGAACTTCAAAAAGTATGTCAAATTCTTCGAAAAATGAAGGCATGTTCTTCCGATAAAAGTTCTACTCATATTACGGTTGATATTTCTAAGTATAAAAATAATCCTGTATTTTTTGAAACTCTTAGTAGAGTAATCAGCGTATATGAAAATGATATGAATTTCTTTTTTATGGGAGATTGTTTTTTGAAGCGGAAAACCAAAGATGATTATGCTGCTAATATGGATTTTCGTTTACGTAGAAATTTGGCTAAAGTGGATTTTTCTCATGAAAAGTTTTTGGATCATTTAATTTTTCAAACGGAATGTTTTCGACTAAGAGATGGCGTTAGTTTTTTTAAATTGCATTCGGATGGCTTGATGGAAGTTCGATATCCGAATGGAACATTACAGGAAGAGACAATTCAAACGAATATTAATTTTGTTTTAAAATTATTAAAAGCTATTGAAGAAGGAAAATTTGATTTATCTTATTTAACCGAACAGATGGAGAAGGATCGTCAAAGCCCTGATGAGATGATGTATTATTTTCGTTCTATGGAAAGACCAGAACGCTTTATGGAACTGATTTCCTATTTAGGTAGTTCTTTGGATCAAGAACAGTTTTCGAAACAATATCAAAAAGTTCTAGCTTCTAAACCATAAAAAAAGAAGTTAGAACTTCTTTTTTATTGGATAAGACTTGTAAAAATGGTTGGGTAATATAGAAATAAGAATCCAAATAGAATCCCGCAAATGGCTCCGATTAAATGGCCATCATGGTATATTTTTCGATTTCCTTCTAGTATTCCTTTTCTAATTTCTCCCATTACATAGAAAATAAAGATTAATACAAGAGTTATTGGTATTTTTCCTTCGGATATATTGGAGAAGGAACTAAGGACAATTAACATATAGACATTCCCACTGGCTCCGGTTATTCGATAATTGCTGAATATAATATTATATAGAGCAATTAAGAGAGAAGTTATGGCAAACATAATAATGAGATTGAGGCTGCCATATTTTTCTTCAATCATGGGACCTACTAGGAGAATATATAAGAAATTTCCTACAAAGTGTTCCCAATCTTTGTGGCCAATGCAATGGGTGAACATACGTATATAGGTAAAGGGATTCCAGATGGAACTTCTGTAGCAAGAAAATAGTAGTTTATTAGTACCACCTCTTGTTAGATAGTTTAAGATGCAGGCAATTAGACTGATTCCTAAATAACTGATAATAACAGGAGAGTTAAAATCTAATTCCCAATGAAAGTTCATATTCATTTTATCCCTTCTTCCTATTTTCATTATACTAAAAACCTTGTGGTTAATAAATATAAATTGATTTTTTTGTTGTTTTGTGGTATAATATGTCTACCAATTGAGGGGGTATAGGTATGAAGGAAAAGAAGATGTTGTCAGACTTTTCTTTACCGGAATTACAAGTTATCCAAAAAGAAATTTCTGGATATCGAACCATCGAAGATATTCAAAAGGATTTAAATCAATTCATTCAAAAGAAAGAACAAGTTTTAAGCGAAAATCCGAATATTAAGTTTGATCGTGATATGTTTGTTAAATTACATATCTTTGATTCATGGGAATTAAAAGTGTTGGATTTTTACCAAATTCATAATTTACAGGAATTGATTGATTATGATTTGGATTGCATGGTCGATGTTCTGCCTTCTGTTTTAGAAAAACTAGAATGGGCTAGAAATTTTTATGATTTAAGAGGTATGGTTTCTCCTGATTTGGGAAAGCAACTTGTGAAAAGTGGAGTAGTTTCTCCTAGAAATTATAAAAAATAGATTCAATCATTATTTAAAAGAGGGGATTAACAAATGGTTAATAATGAAGAAGTTATTCGTTCCGTAAATGATTTATTTCAAAATAAAGAGTTTATGGATTCATTCATGAAAGGTGTTTCTTTCTGTGAGAGAGAAAAATATTTTCAAGATAAAATAGATGTTTGTCAAGAGGCTCTTTCTTATCAAGATGAATTAGAAAGTCAGGCGATGAATATTCGTCAATATGCATCTCTTTATCGTTTCTTACAAAAATTAAAAACAGATCGACAAGGAGATAAATATTCTCATTTGGATGAACGTATTGAAGAAGTCGATAAAACAATTCAACTGTTTAATAAAAATGTTATTTCTAGATTTATTCATGCTGATTTATTAGAATCTTTAGAGAAAGAAAAACAATCTTTATTAACGTCTCAACGAATTTTAAAAAGTTTAGGAATTAATATTAAAGCTTGTGAAGAAGAATTAGAAGAAATGTTACAAACTATGTCTAATACGAAATTGGCTCCTATTGTTCTAAGAATTAGAAAAGCAGATCCAAATCGACCAGAATTTGCTTTGGAAAATGCGATTCTTCAAATGTTTACGAAAGAAGATATTGATACATATTGTCGTAAAATGGAGAGAGATTTAGAACAGTATCAAGAACAAAAGGCTAATGCTACAAAAGAGAAAGAAAGTTTTTTGAATAGTACCAATGCACTTGTTCGAAAAATAATCGAACTAGATTACGATACAGCTTTTTCGATTGCTTCTTTCTATCAAAATCATCCGGATGAAGAAATACCGTTAGAAATTGCTTTTAGAGTATTCGCAATTATTCGAGGGGTTCAAACTTCTCAAGGTTATTTGGAGCAACCATCTACCTTTGAAATTTCATCTCAAAATGGTTTGGAAGACAAAGCCAAAGAATATTATAAAACTGTGAGGGACTAAAGAGTCCTTCCTTTTTTTTGAATGTTTTGGCACTCTCTATTGACAACTGCTAATTTAAGTGGTATAAGTAATTTGTGTATAGAAAATTAGGAGATGATTTTATGGCAAAAAAAGAATTTAAATCTGAGTCTAAGCGATTACTAGATTTAATGATTAATTCTATTTATACGAATAAGGATATCTTTTTAAGGGAGTTAATTAGTAATGCTAGTGATGCTTTGGATAAAGTATATTACGAAAGTTTAACTAATAAGGATATTAAGGTAAAACGTAAAGATTTGGCAATTCAAATCGTTTACGATAAAGAAAAACGTCTTTTATCTATTATAGATAATGGATGTGGAATGACAAAAGAAGAATTGGAAGAAAACCTAGGTACTATTGCGAAAAGTGGTTCTTTATCTTTTAAGGAAAATATGACTAAGGATGAAAAAATAGACATTATTGGTCAGTTTGGAGTTGGTTTTTATTCTGCTTTTATGGTTAGTGATAAAATTCAAGTTTTATCTAAGAGTGTTTTAGCAGAAGATGCTTATTTATGGGAAAGTGAAGGGGCTGATGGCTATACCATTAAAAAAGCAGAAAAAGAAGACCATGGTACCGAAATTACGTTGCATATTAAGGAAGATACGGATGATTATGAATATTCTAAATATTTAGAAGAATATGAATTAAAATCTTTGGTTACAAAGTATTCTGATTATATTCGTTTTCCAATTAAAATGGAAGTTACTCATCATGAATTAAAAGATGAAGAAAAACATGAATATGAAGATCATAAAGAAGTAGAAGTTCTTAATAGTATGGTTCCTATTTGGAAAAAGAAAAAGAGTGATGTTTCTGATGAAGAATATGATAATTTCTATATGGATAAATTTAGTGATTATGATAAACCATTGCGTGTTATTTCTTCTTCCGTAGAAGGTATAACTTCTTATAAATCTTTATTATTTATTCCAAGTCATGCGCCTTATGATTATTATACTCAGGAATATGAAAAGGGACTTGCTTTGTATTCTAATGGTGTATTAATTATGGAAAAGTGTGCGGATTTATTACCAGATTATTTTAGCTTTATTAAAGGAGTAGTGGATTCAGAGGATTTATCTTTAAATATTTCTCGTGAATTGTTACAAGAATCTCAAAGTTTAAAACTAATTGCTAAAAATATTGAGGGTAAGATTCGTAAAGAATTAGAAAATATGTTAAAGGAAGAGAGAGAGACTTATATATCTTTCTTTAAGACCTTTGGTGTTCAATTAAAGTATGGTGTTTATAATAATTTTGGACAAGACAAAGATAAATTGAAAGATTTGGTTATGTTCTATTCTTCTCGTCATGAAAAGCTTATTACTCTTCAAGAATATGTTCAAGAAATGAAAGAAGGACAAGAAGCAATTTATTATGCTTCAGGAGCATCTGTTGATAAGATTCAAGCACTTCCTCAAGTAGAACAAGTTCGTGATAAGGAATATGATATTTTGTATTTAACGGATTATGTGGATGAATTCTGTATTACAGCTATTCAAGAATATGAAGGTAAGAAATTTGTTAATGTTAGCGATGGTAATTTAGACTTAGAAAGTGAAGAAGAAAAGGAAGCTACTAAAAAAGTAAATGAAGATAATGAAGAATTATTAAAAGCAATGTGTGATGAAATAAAAGAAGTAAATGAAGTTCGTTTTAGTAATAAATTAAAATCTCATCCCGTTTGTTTAACTACGAAAGGTGATGTTTCCATTGAAATGCAAAAGGTATTTGATGCAATGCCAAATGATATGGGAATTAAAGCTCAAACGGTTTTGGAAATTAATGAAAAACATCCTATTGCTGAAAAATTAAAGAAATTATATAAAAAGGATAAAGAGGAGTTCTTAACCTATACGAAAATTCTTTATAGTGAGGCTCGTATTATTGCTGGTTTACCAATTGATAATCCGACTGAAATTAGTAAATTAATTTGCGATGTTATTTCTAAATAAGAGGTTTAAAAACCTCTTTTTTTTTCTAGCCTTTTATTATATAATGAAGAAGAATAGAGGTGTTTTTTAGTGGCGGTATTATCAAGAAATGAAGCAAAATTAATGGATCAATATTTTCGAGTATTGAACTATTTAAGTGTGGCACAAATGTATTTATTGGATAATCCATTACTACGTAGAAAACTTACGATTGATGATATTAAACCAAATGTAGTTGGTCATTGGGGAACTACTCCAGGACAAAACTTTATTTATATGCATTTAAATCGTGTAATCAAGCGTAATAATTTAAAAATGATCTATATTTCGGGACCTGGTCATGGTGGCCAAGCTATGGTTGCGAATAATTATTTAGAAGGGGTTTATAGTAAATTTTATCCTACTATCTCGGAAGATGAAGAAGGACTTAAAAGACTATGCAAGCAGTTTAGTTTTCCTGGAGGAATCTCTTCTCATGTAGCTCCAGAAACTCCTGGGTCTATTCATGAAGGGGGAGAATTGGGATATAGTTTGGCTCATGCAGCAGGAGCGGTATTGGATAATAAAAATCTAATTGCGGCATGTGTAGTAGGAGATGGAGAAGCGGAAACAGGACCTCTTGCTACTAGTTGGCATATCAATAAATTTTTAAATCGAAAGACTGATGGAGTGGTTTTACCAATACTTCATCGTAACGGTTATAAAATTTCGAATCCAACTATTTTTGGTCGAATGAGTCGTGAAGAATTGACGGATTTCTTTTCCGGTTGTGGATGGAAACCATATTTTGTTAGTGGAACGAATTCTTTAAAAATGCATGAAGAGATGGCTAAAGTCCTTGATAAAGTAATCCGTGAAATTGAAAAAATTCAAGCTCGTGGAGAAGGACGCTATCCGATGATTGTTTTAACAACGCCAAAAGGATGGACTGGTCCTAAAGAAGTCGATGGAAAAAAGGTAGAGGGTAGTTTCCGTTCTCATCAAGTTCCTATTCTTGTAAATCGGGAACATCCAGAGAATTTAGTTTTATTAGAAAACTGGTTAAAAAGTTATAAAATAGATTTCTTTTTTGATGAGAAAGGAAAACTTATCAAAGAATTAAAAGCTTTATGTCCTCCTTTAACAAAATGTATGGGATATAGTAGTTATGCCAATGGGGGATTGCTTTTAAAGGAATTAAATGTTCCCAATTGGGAAGATTATTGTCTAGAGGTGAAAAAACCTGGTTCTATTGTAACGCAAGATACGGCAGAATTGAGTGCTTTTATTCGTGATGTTTTTAAATTAAATAAAGAAAATAAAAATTTCCGTGTATTTGGGCCAGATGAAGCTTTATCCAATCGTTTTTATTCTATTTTTGAAGAGACGAAAAGAACTTGGAATTATGAAATAAAAGATACAGATGAATTCTTGTCAAAAGATGGGAGAATTATGGATTCTTTCTTATCTGAACATTTATGTGAAGGAATGCTAGAAGGTTATCTTTTGACAGGAAGACATGGCTTTTTCCACAGTTATGAGGCTTTTATTCGTATTGTGGATTCTATGGCAAGTCAACATGCAAAATGGTTAAAAGTTTGCAATCAAATTGAATGGAGAAAACCAATTGCTTCTTTGAATTATTTGTTAGTAAGTCATGTTTTTCAACAAGACCATAATGGATATACGCATCAAGATCCAGGATTTTTGAATCATTTGGTTACCAAGAAAGCGGATGTAGTACGAATGTATTTACCTCCTGATACCAATTGTTTATTGTCTTGCTTTGACCATTGTATTCGTTCTAAAAACTATGTTAATGTTATTGTTGCTTCGAAACATCCTAGACCTCAATGGTTGACAAAAACTCAGGCTAGAGTTCATTGTAAAAAAGGATTAGGAGTTTGGAATTTTGCTAGTAATGATGAAGGGAATCCGGATGTTGTTTTAGCGTGTTGTGGAGAGACTCCTACTTTAGAAGTATTAGCTGCTGTGGATATTTTAAGACGTAGTGTAAAAGGAATTCGTATTCGTGTTGTTAATGTTGTGGATTTGATGAAATTACAATCACCAGATACTCATCCTCATGGAATGAGTGATGAAGAATATGATGAAATCTTTACAAAGGACAAGCCAATTATCTTTAACTTTCATGGATATCCATCTTTGATTCATCAATTAACTTATAAACGAGAAAATCGTAATTTGCATGTTCATGGTTATAAAGAAGAAGGAACGATTACTACTTCTTTTGACATACGTGTTCAAAACGAAATTGATCGATTCCATTTAATTCAAGCTGTACTTCAGGAAATACCTAGATATCGTCATTCTAGTAAAGTATTAGTGGATTGGTGCAATGATATGTTAAAGAAACATCAAGAATATATTCGTGAATATGGAGAAGATATGCCTTATATTCAGAATTGGAAATGGGAAGGATTTAAAGATTAGACTTTAAGTCCTTTTTAATTTTAAAAAAACGTAGTATAATCTAGATGAGGTGATATGAAATGGCTACTCGAAAAAGTATGACGTTACCCATTATCTTTACTTTTATTATTTTAGCAATTATGGTTTATTTGTTTAGTTCTATTAAACAAACAAAAGTTTTTTGTGAGAAGACTACTTCTTTTGATTCGGATACTCGAATTCAAGAAGAAGTGGAAGCTGTTGTGGATGGAAAGAAAATTGATTCGTTAGAGATTACCAAAATTGTTTCATTGCCAGAAAAGTATGCATCTAATCCAACTTATGTAAATCAACTATTAGATTCTTTTAATCGTACCCTAGGGTATTTAGGAGATTCTGTTAAATATACGATTGGTGAGAATCGAATTGTGGTAAAAATCATTGTAAATCATAATGAATTGGTTTTATTAGATAATATTCGTTTTAATCCTAATAACAATTATCAAATGGTTATTAATTCTAATACCAAAAGTAGCGAAGTAATTGCTTTAAAAGTTGGTGATTCTTATACAGAAGGGGAACTTATGATTCGGTTGAAGAATGAGGGGTATAGTTGCACATAATGAAAAAAGAATATGATATTGATTCCTTAATTGGGGAAATGGATTTTGTAAGTGGTCAGTTTCAAGATGTTGGAAATGGTATTCAACTTACGAATCGTGAAATTGAAGTTTTAGATCAATATAAAATACCATATCGTAGTTGTCATAACTTAAAAGAAATTCTATTTCAAATTGAAGAACTAATAGAAGATATGGATATTGTAGATGAAGAATTAGATTGGATTGCTAGTTGTATTTCAGAAAGAGATTATTATCAAAATACCAATAAATAAACTTGAAGTTGATGGATTCAACTTCAGGTTTCTTGTTATAAAAAGCAAAAATAATTATAATGATTTTGAAAGAAGGTATTCTATGGTTTATTTAGATTATAGTGCAACAACACCGGTTGCGGAAGAAGTGATTGAAACTTATAGTAAAGTATGTAGAGAATTTATTGGAAATCCTAATTCTCTTCATTCGTTAGGAATTCAATCTAAAAAATTAATCGATGCTAGTACGGAGCAAATTGCTTCTATTTTAGGAGTAAAACCAAGTGAAATAATTTATACAAGTGGGTCAAGTGAGGCTAATAATACCGCTATTAAAGGGGTATGTTTAAAGTATCAAAATAGAGGAAAACATATTATTACGACAGAGTTAGAGCACTCTTCTGTTATTGCTCCTTTAAATTATTTAACTTCTTTAGGATTTGAAGTAGACTTTGTACCATTGGATAAAGGTGGATTGGTTGATTTAGAGGCTTTAAAAAAATTGATGAGAGACGATACGATTCTTGTTACCATTGCTTCTGTTAATAGTGAAGTAGGAGTTCAACAGGATTTAAAAAGTATTAGTGAAATTGTTCATACTAATCCAAAAACTATTTTTCATAGTGATGTTACACAAAGTATTGGAAAAGTGAAAGTGGATTTTTCGGTTCTAGATATGGCGAGTATCTCTTGTCAAAAATTTTATGGTATGAAGGGAATAGGAGCTCTTATCAAAAAAGAAAACTTAGTGATTGAGCCTTTGATACATGGAGGAAAAAGTACCACTATTTATCGCAGTGGAACCCCTGCTACTCCTTTAATCGCATCTTTTGCCAAGGCCTTGAGACTGGCTTATGAAGATTTTGATGAAAAAGTTCAAAAGGTACAAAATATACATGATTATTTACTAACAAAACTTTTTTCTTTGGATGTATGGATTAATAGTAATTCTTATTGTATTCCTCATATTATGAATATTAGTTTGAAGAATATAAAAAGTGAAGTTATGTTGCATGCTTTAGAAGAAAAGGGTATTTATGTTTCTACCCAAACGGCGTGCTCTACGAGTAACCTTTCCAAAGCGGTTTTTGCGGTTACTCAAGATGTTGAAAGAGCCAAAACTAGTATGCGTATTAGTTTATCTCATCTAACTACGAAAGAGGAAATCGATATCTTTGCAGAGGCTTTCGGTGAATGCTTGGAGAAATTGAATTTTAGGAGAAATGTATGAAAGTAGTAAAAATTAGTGCTATTTGGTGTGGAGCTTGTTTGATTATGAATAAGCACTGGAATCGTCTAAAAAAAGAGTTTTCTTTTGAAGCGGTTGAATTTGATTATGATATGGATGAAGAAAAGGTTCAAGAGTATAATCCGGGAAAGATTTTACCTGTATTTCTATTCTTTGATGGAGACCAAGAAATTGCTCGATTTACTGGAGAAATGACTTATGAAAATTTATCACGTCCTTTAAGAGAGGAGAAGGTTGATGAAGAAGATCATTAAACAACTAATCGTTGTTTCTTTCTTTGTTTTTATGACTCCTTTTTTGGCTCTTGCCAAAGAAAAAAATCCTATTATTTTATATTTCTTTCATGGAGATGGTTGTCCTCATTGTGCAGAGGAAGAAAAGTATCTTGAGCATATTAAAGAAAAATATCCTGATTTAGTAATACAAGAATATGAAGTATGGTATAACGAAGATAATTCGGAACTGTTACAAAAAGTGGAAAAAGCCTTTCAAATTACACGACCTGGGGTGCCAACTACAGTGATTGGAAAGACGGTTATTATTGGATTTGGAAGTAGTACTGCTAGTAAAATTGAGAGGGCTATTGAGTATTATTCTTCTCATGAATATGAAGATGTTATTATTCCCATTCGAGATGGTACTTTGGAATATGTGGATATAGAGGAAGAAAAAGAAAGTGGTTTTTCTAAGGAAGAAGCAGAGAGTGATGAAGAATTAACTATTGATGTTCCCACCTTTGGATCGGTTAATTTAAAGAATATTTCTTTGATGAGTGCTGCTGTTCTTATTGGGTTAATTGATGGATTTAATCCATGTGCTATGTGGATTTTATTATTTTTAATTAGTATCTTAATCGGAATGAAAGATCGACGTAGAATGTGGGCTATTGGTCTTACATTTTTAATTACTTCTGCTCTTGTTTATATGTTTATTATGTTATCTTGGATTCAAATTGCAGTTAGAATTACGACTATTGTTTGGGTTCGTAATCTTATTGCGGTTGTTGCTCTTGCTGGTGGATTATGGAATTTATATAGTTATTTCAATGCCCAAGAGAGTGGTTGTGAAGTGGTGGATGACAAGAAGCGTAAAACTATTTTTCAAAGAATTCGTAAATTCACAAGTGAAAAAAGTTTTCTTTTAGCGTTGGTAGGAGCGGCTTTATTAGCTATTTCTGTTAATTTGGTAGAACTTGCTTGTTCCGCAGGTCTTCCTCTTGTTTTTACGGAATTATTGGTTATTAACAATGTATCGAATGGAATGAAATTTTGGTATACAGTTCTTTATATATTATTCTTTTTGTTTGATGACTTTGTTGTATTTTTTATTGCTATGTTTACGATGAAAGTAACAGGAATATCTACTAAGTATAATAAATTTTCTCATTTATTGGGTGGCGTTATTATGATTGGCATTGGTATTTTACTGTTAACTCATCCAGAGTGGTTAATGTTTCAATTTAAGTAGTTTACTTCTTTCAAAAAATTATGTATAATATATTTTAGAATAGAAGGAGTTTTTACTATGGACGAAAAAGAAATGATAGTTTTAAAAAATAGTGATGGTACCTCTTCTGAGGTGGAACTTATTACCTATTTAATTAGTGAAGATAATAGTAACTCTTATATTGTTTATTCTAAAGGTGAAAAAACAGGAGTCGATTCTGATGAAGTAATCTACATCGCAAGGCTTGTCCAAGATGGAGATGTTTTTAAGACACGTGAAATTGTTGATAATGTGGAATGGACCTCTGTATTGAAACTATTGAAGAAGATAGCAAATGCTTAGATAAGGTGGTGTTTTAAGTGAATGCAAAATATATCTATAATGATAAAGATGTTGAAATAACAGTGCGCGACTTAAAAGCTACTTTATTTGACATCATGATACATAATGAGCAACAAATTGAAGCATTAGAAAATACAATTGTTGCGGAAAAAGATGTAAAAAAAGAAAAAAGTCTTAGAGATTTATGGGCTAAATATAATTCTGCTCGTAAAGCAACGGTCAATGCGGCTAATAGTTTAGCAGAATCTATTAAAGCTTTAGATGTTTGTTCTTATGGATTTGAAGAAGTGATGCGACGTTTTTCTGAAATTTCAAAAGAACAACCTATGATGGCAGAAGATGTTCATGAAGTTAAAAAAAATAATAGTAATATTCAAATTGTTACGGATGAATCGACCGATGCCATTCAAGAAATACAAGTTAAGGAACCTTCCGCTGATGAAATTGATGGAGTGGTTCCTATTAAAGAAAAAAATGAAAAGGAGACTGTTACTGTAGTAGAACCAGTTTTGGATTCTACGGTGTCTAAGGCAACTACAGAAAAGCCAACAGAGGAAAGCCCTTATGTAGCACCTGAAGTGGCTGCTGTGATTCCTGTTGAGCCTGTATCTTCAGCACCTGAAGTTGTACAAGAAGCTCCAGCAGAGGTTGCACCTGCAGCACCTGAGGTTGTACAAGATGCTCCAGCAGAGGTTGCACCTGCAGCACCTGAGGTAGTACAAGATGCTCCAGCAGAAGTTGCACCTGCAGTACCGGAAGTTGTGAAAGATGCTCCAGCAGAAGCTGTACCTTCAGCACCTGAAGTTGTACAAGATGCTCCAGCAGAAGTTGCACCTGCAGCACCGGAAGTAGTACAAGATGCTCCAGCAGAGGTTGCACCTGCAGCACCTGAAGTTGTACAAGAAGCTCCAGCAGAAGCTGCACCTGCAGCACCTGAAGTTGTACAAGAAGCTCCAGCAGAAGCTGCACCTGCAGCACCTGAAGTTGTACAAGAAGTTCCAGCAGAAGTTGCACCTGCAGTACCGGAAGTTGTACAAGATGCTCCAGCAGAGGTTGCACCTGCAGCACCTGAAGTTGTACAAGAAGCTCCAGCAGAAGCTGCACCTGCAGCACCTGAAGTTGTACAAGAAGTTCCAGCAGAAGCTGCACCTGAAATTGTTTCGGTTACTCCAATTGATACTAATTTGGAAT
>CAMNHK010000002.1 GCA_946539445.1 uncultured Caryophanales bacterium | reverse complement strand
TATGATATAATGTTATAGAAAAAAGGAAGTGATTTCTAATGAATAATCAAGATAACGAAAAGGTGTTTCAAAAGAGCCAAATCAATTGGTTCCCAGGACATATGGCAAAGACTAAGCGGGAGATTCGTGAAAAACTAAATTTGATTGATATTGTTTATGAAGTAATTGATGCTAGAATGCCTATTTCTAGTAAAGTTGTTGATATAGATGAATTGATTCAGAATAAACCAAGAGTACTAGTAGTTACAAAATACGACTTGTGTGATCGAGTTGAAACTGAGAAAATACTTGCAAAATATCGAGAAATGTGTTATAATGTTATCACTCTAGACTTGATGGGGGGCAGTGTATCAGAGTTGATACAAACTACAAAAGAAATCATGAAACCTATCAATGAAGAAAGAGTAAAAAAAGGATTGAAAGAAAGACCAGCTAGAATACTCATTGTGGGAGCTCCTAATGTTGGAAAGAGCACTTTGATTAATCGTTTGGTTGGTAAGAAATCAGCAGGTGTTGGAAACACTCCAGGATTTACTAAGAATCTTTCTTGGATCCGAATTAATAAAGATATGGAACTTTTAGATTCTCCTGGAATTCTTTGGCCAAAGATGGAGGATCAAAAAGTAGCTCATATATTAGCAGCTTTTTCTTCCATTAAAGAAGAAATCTTGGATACAGGAGATATTGCTTGTTTTATTTTAAAAACATTATATGAGTTATATCCAGAAAAATTAAAAGAAAGATATGGCATTACAGAATTAGAAGATGATTTTGTAGAAGCCTATGAACTTATTGGCAAAAAAAGGGGGGTTTTGTCAAGAGGTGGGGTTGTTGATTATGATAAGGTATCGGTTTTAATCGTTCAAGATTTGAAAAATGGTGCCTTTGGACCTGTCACTCTTGATAGAGTATAATATGGTAAATTTAAATGAATGTTTAATGAATGATACACCAATTGTAGTTGTTTCGGATAAGGAACCAAAAAAAGGATTATTTCGTAAGGTTGCAAAACCAAGAAAGTATTTTATAAAAGAATTTAATCCCGCTGAATTTGTGGGAGAAGAGATTTGTTTAATTAATAATATAAACGTTTCTCATTATTTCTTAGCTTGTATTGGATCTTTCAATTTGGATCGATCTATGTGGTATGAAGATATAAAAGGCAAATGTCAATCTATTCGAATTGCATCGCCAAACTTTGAAAAACCTGGATATCAATATAAAAGTGTTACCGATTATGGTTTTAGTCAAAAAGATACTAATTTATTTGATAAAATGTTATCGGTTGCTAAAGATGAAGATAATGAGAAAAAATTATGTATGGATATGTTAAAGATGTTGGCTCTTGATATTTATATGGGGCAAACCGATCGTTTTGCATTTAACTATTTGTTTGAAGAAGATTCGGAACATAATGTTCGTTTAGCACCTTTGTTTGATTTTGAGTATTCTTTAAATCCACAGTTTTTAACTGATCCTAATGATCTTTCTTATGGAGATTTATATCATTTTGGATCTATTGAAGAATGCAAAGAATTTATTAGACGTTATCCAAAATTCCGTGATATCTTAGCTTCTTATTTGGATATGGATTTGGAATATGCGATTCGAAGTGCTTATGGAAAACGAAGAATGAGAATGCCAGAAAGTAAATATCCATTTTATCGTGATTTTGACGAAAAGCGAAAAGAATTAATTAAAAGAATTGTTCAATAAGCAATTCTTTTTTTTCTTGCATTTTTTGAGTTCTTATTAGACAATTGAATTGGTGATAAAGATGACGAAAAAAGAAATATTTTCCGTTTTAGATAGTATTCCTATTGATTCTAGTCAATATGTAATAGTAGGGGATGCTAGTTTAGTTTGTCATGGAGTAATGAGGAATTGTACTTGCCTCGAAATAGAGTCATTGAAGGAGTTTTCTCTTTCGAATGTTTCTATTCAAGTAGTAGAAGAACTTCCTGAGTTTGAGAAAATCGATTCTTATTCCTTTCTTTCTTTAGATAACTGTTTGGAGCGTAAAATAAATGCGAATAATATAGAAGATAAAGCTATTATCAAAAAATTAAAATTATATTTAGAATCACAAGATACCTATCGATATGAAAGAGAGCTTAGAAAAAAAGGAGTCCAGCTTATTGGTGGAGTGGATGAAGTGGGTAGAGGTCCCCTTGTTGGACCAGTTGTGGCTGCTTGTTGTATCTTACCAGAGACATTTCAATTAGATGGATTAACCGATAGTAAAAAACTAAGTGAGAAAAAACGAGAATATTTTTTTGAGGAAATTAAAAAACAAGCCATTAGTTATGGAATTGGAATTGTAGATGAAAAGAGAATTGATGAAATTAATATTTATGAGGCAACGAAAGAGGCTATGATCGAGGCTATTCATAATTGTAAGATTCAACCAGAACATGTACTAACGGATGCGATGAAACTTGATCTTACTATTCCAGTAACCCCTATTATTAAAGGAGATTTAAAGAGTATTACGATTAGTGCGGCAAGTGTTTTGGCAAAAGTTACTCGTGATCGTATGTTGATGGAGTTGGACCAAAAATATCCAATGTATGATTTTAAGAATAACGTTGGCTATCCTACTAAAAAACATTTGGAAGCTATTGAAGAATATGGGATTATTCCCGAACATAGAAGAAGTTATGGGCCTGTTAAAGATTATTTGGAAAAACATAATACATAATCTTTACACCTTCTTTTTTTGTTTTGTTTGTATTTTTTGAATAAATCTAGATATAATGATTTTTGGATATAATAGTTCTATCTAGATATTGACAAAATATATTTTTATTAGTATAAGTATACATATTTAAGGAGTGGGTTTATGGCAAAGAATTTAGTGATTGTCGAAAGTCCTAGTAAAAGTAAGACGATTGAAAAGTACTTAGGAAAGGATTATAAAGTTGTTTCTTCTAAGGGACATATTCGTGATTTAGCTACTACTGGATCTTTTGGACTTGGTGTGGATATTGAACATGGATTTCAACCAAATTATGTTCCTATTAAAGGAAAAACTTCGGTTATTAAGGAACTAAAGAAAGATGTTAAAGATAGTGATATGGTTTATTTAGCATCCGATCCTGATCGTGAGGGAGAAGCAATTGCTTGGCACTTAAAAGATGCTTTGGGTATTAAGGATAAGAATTATAAACGAGTTCTTTTTAACGAAATTACTCATGATAAAGTGTTAGAAGCTATGCAAAATCCAACGGTGATTGATGATAATTTAGTTAAATCTCAGGAAACTCGTCGTATTTTAGATCGAATCATTGGCTTTCGTTTAAGTAAGTTACTACAAAGAAAGATTGGAGCAAA
Source organism: uncultured Caryophanales bacterium (assembly GCA_946539445.1). Lineage (GTDB taxonomy): Bacteria > Bacillota_I > Bacilli_A > RF39 > UBA660 > UBA3789. The sequence goes on along the minus strand of CAMNHK010000002.1, from coordinate 104,118 downwards.
AAGTGCTGGAAGAGTACAAAGTGTTGCTCTTAAATTAATTGTTGATCGAGAAAGAGAAATTGAAGCGTTTATTCCGGAAGAGTATTGGAAGATTATTGCGATTTTCCCAGAATATGAAGCTGAATTATTTCGATATAAGGAAGATGATATTGAACTTCATAGTGAGGATGAAGCCAATTCTGTACTAGATGCTTTAGGAGAAGATTATACCGTAGAAAGTATTGAGAAAAAAGAAAAAGCTCGTAAGAGTAAATTCCCGTTCATTACTTCTACCTTACAACAAGAAGCTTCTATTAAGTTAGGATTTCCAGCTCGGAAGACTATGACGATTGCTCAAAAATTATATGAAGGAATTGATTTGGGGACTGAGACGGTTGGATTGATTACTTATATGAGAACGGATTCCATTCGTTTGTCGGATGATTTTGTACGACCTGCTATGAAGTATATTGAGGAAAAATATGGAAAACGTTATCTTGGGTATGTAAAACAAGCTAAGAAGACGGACAATGTTCAAGATGCTCATGAAGCAATTCGTCCTACTAGTGTTTTACGAGATCCATTAACGGTAAAACAATATTTGTCCAATGATGAATTTAAATTATATAGTTTGATTTATAAAAGGACCCTTGCTTCGTTAATGGCTGATGCTACCGTTAATCAAACGACGATTATTTTTGATAATCATGATTACAAGTTTAAAACGACGGGTAGTGTTTTACTATTTGATGGATATTTAAAGATTTATCAAGATTATGAAAGTAACGAAGATAAAGTATTACCAGAGATTGGAGACCATGAAGTATGCCATACTACGAATGTGGAATCTAGTCAGCATTTTACTCAACCTCCTGCTCGATATAGTGAAGCAAAACTTATTAAAGAGTTAGAAGAATTAGGAATTGGTAGACCTTCTACTTATGCAACGATTATTGATACTATTAAGTCTAGAGATTATGTTACATTAGAAGATAAAAAATTTAAACCTACGACAATTGGTATTGAAACTACGGATAAATTACAAGAGTTTTTCAGTGATTTGATTAATACAGATTATACTCGTGATATGGAAAATGATTTGGACTTTATTGCGGATGGTAAACTTGTTTGGAATGAAGTCTTACAAAAATTTTATGATTTATTTGAACCTAGAGTTGAAAGTGCTTTTACGGATATGGAAAAGAAGAAACCAGAAGAAACGGGAGAAATCTGTCCAGAATGTGGAAATCCTTTGGTTATTCGAAAAGGAAAGTTTGGAGAATTTACTGCTTGCAGTAACTATCCAGAATGTAAGTACATCAAGAAAGAGGAAGTTGCTGTTGTAGAGATTTGTGATTGTCCAAATTGTGATGGAAAAATTATCGAGAAGAAGAGTCGTAAAGGAAAAGTATTCTATGGTTGTAACCATTATCCAAAATGTAAAACAGCCTATTGGGATAAACCAGTTGATCGTAAATGTCCAGAATGTGGAAGCATGTTAACGGAAAAGAATCATACGGTTAAATGTAGCAATTGTACCTACGAAGAAAAATAAGTATTAAGTCATTAGACTTGATACTTTTTTTATGGTATACTTTATAATGAGGTGATAATATGAGTAAACCGAATCGTTATTTTTTGATAGCAAGAGATCGTGAGACTAATCATTTTCAAATTGTACCAACGTCTTCTCAATACGGAAGTACTTTGGAAGAAATTGATCTTTATACAACGGACTTTATGGATGAGAAGGAATTAGCTGGATATTTAAGAGGACAAGGTTTGGAAATTCCTCAATCTACGGATTTTTATATTGTTACTCAGGTGAAGCGTGGGGGACAAGTGTTTCTTCGAAAGTTAGAGGTTTTGTTCTCTGATAGTCGTGAAGTGCAAGATATTGCGGATGCTTCTTTGCAAAAGAAAATTCATAAGAGTCAAGATGCCATTGATCATGTCTATCATCGCTTTTTTCAAAAGTTTCAAAAACGTTCGGATTTTTATGATTTTGTTGTATATGGAAAAACCAGTTTGTATGATAAGTTTGTAAAATTATTACCCAATTGGCGTCTACAATCTCCTTATGCTACTCGATATGAAGGTAACTCTTGGATCATAAAATCTTATTATTTAATTCGAAATATATTGGAGACTATGTCCCGTTTTGAAAATCAGCATTATGCTTTTATGAATGATGATTTGTATCGTCGTCAATTAGATACGGATTTATTGAGAGTTACTCATAAAGATTATGATCCAAATCAAATATCCTTATTTGATGAAATGGATCGTGGGGAAGAGGTTGAGGAAAATGGATTCCAAAAACGATATAATGGTACCAGAGTTAACTAATTACTTGGAGTATTTAAAATATCAAAAGAATTATTCGGATTATACGATTTTAAATTATCAAGATGATATCTTGGAATATTTGAATTACATAAAAAGTGAATCTTTAGATTTTAAAAGTATTCAGTATAGCGATATTCGTTTTTATTTAATGTATTTGAAAGATAACAAGAGAGATGATAATTCGTCTATTAACCGAAAACTAAGTTCGTTACGAGGGTTTTATAAATATTTAGCCAATGAAAAGGTTGTGGATAGTAACGTTTTTTCTTTGGTAAATGGTCCTAAAAAAAGTAAGAAATTACCTCGTTATTTTGAATATAATGAATTGGAAGAATTGTTTTTAATTCCTGATAAAACTCTTCCATTGGGGCAAAGAGATTCTTTATTATTGGAGATGCTTTATGCTACTGGAGTGCGAGTAGGAGAGCTAGTTCAAATTAAAGTATCCGATATTGATTTGGGGAATCGTAGTATCTTGATTTTAGGAAAAGGGAATAAAGAGAGATATGTTACTTATGGAGAGTATTGTGAAGAGGCTTTAAAACTATATTTGGAGGATGGAAGAGTTGCTTTAAATACTCATAATAGTGATTATTTATTCTTTAATCATAATGGGGGAGTTTTAACGGAACGAGGAGTACGTTATATATTGAATCAGATCATTCAAAAAACAAGTATTCATAAAAATATTTCTCCTCATATGATTCGTCATAGTTTTGCGACTCATTTATTAAATCAAGGTTGTGATTTGTTAACGGTTCAAAAATTATTAGGGCATGAAAGCATTAAAGCGACTCAAATTTATACTCATGTTACGACGGATCGATTAAAAGAAGTATACTATCATAGTTTTCCAAGAGCTAAAAAAGATTAGCTCTTTTTCTTTTTTTATCAATAACTCTTTAATTTTTTAAACAGATTCGATATAATAATATTGATTCAAAAAAGGGATGTGGTCTTTTATGGATTATGAATTTCATTCCCAATTAGAATTGTTCCAAAGAGTTCAACCTGCTTTACATGTTAAAGAGGAAGAATTTCAACGCTTAGGATACTTATCCATTCATAGTGTTGATATTTGGAATTATCTAATCGAGACAAGATGGAAGATGGGACATGGTCTTATGCTTTCGGATATTGTAGATGACATTTTAAATACAGATTGTCATATGATTTATGATTATTGGGAAAAAAAGAAATCTTCTATAAAGGAATCATCTTTTGAGGATATAAGTATAATATGAGGTGAAAGACATGAAAAAAGAAAAACAAAAAGGAAAAGGAAAAGTTATTCGAAATTCCATTCTATTACTTTTGATTGCAGTAGGAATCGGTTTTTTGTTTGTTCCACTTTTTAAGAGTTTGAAATTTGGTTTGGATTTACAAGGTGGATTTGAAATTCTTTATAAGGCTGAATCCATTGATGGTTCTAAAATGACAAACGAAAAAATTGTTTCTACCTATAAGACATTAAGTAAAAGAATTGATAGCTTAGGGGTTAGTGAACCAGAAATTATTGTAGAGGGAAATGATAAGATTCGTGTAAAACTAGCGGGAGTTAAAAATCCAGAAGAAGCCCGTACTCAATTATCTACGGTTGCGACTTTATCATTCCGTGATACAGAAGATAATTTATTAATGACTAGTGAAGTGTTACAAGCAGGTAAAGCAAAAATTGGACAAGATTCTGTTGGAAATCCTGCGGTTGCATTATCTATCAAAGATAAAGATAAATTTTATGAAGTTACAAGTAATATTAGTCAAAAAGAAAATAATATGATTGTTATTTGGTTAGACTATAATGCTTTAACAGACAGTTATGCTAAAGAAGCTGGAAAATGTGGAACGAGTGGTTCTAGATGTTTGAGTGCCGCTACTGTTTCTCAAGGATTCGCTAGTGATGTTATTATTCAAGGAAACTTTACTTTAGAAGAAGTTAGTAACTTAGTTGATTTGATTAATAGTGGATCTTTACCAAGTAAGTTAACAGAGTTGTCTTCTACTACGGTTGGAGCTTCTTTCGGAGATCAAACTCTACATACTACTTTGATTGCTGGTATTATTGCGATTGCTGCTATTATGATTTTATTAATGATTATTTATCATTTTGCAGGATTTATTTCATCCATTTCTATGTTACTTTATACATTCTTAGTATTTGGAGTATTTTGGATTGTTGGAGGAGTATTAACATTACCTGGAATTGCTGCTTTAGTATTAGGTATTGGTATGGCAGTGGATTCTAATGTTATTACTTTTGCTCGTATTCGAGAAGAATTATTAAAAGGTAAGAGTTTACCTACTGCTTTCTTAGAGGGTTCTAAGGAAAGCTGGAGTGCTATATTGGACTCTAATTTAACGACTATTATTGTTGCGATTATTATGTTTATTTTAGGAGAATCTAGTATTAAAGGTTTTGCTACGATGTTAATTATCACCGTATTAGTTACTATGTTTACTATGGTATTCTTAACTCGATTCTTACTTCGTATGTTTGTTAAAACTGGATTCTTTGATGACAAAGTTGGATTGTTTATTCATGTTAATAAAGAAGATATTCCAAATGTTAATAAAAATGAAAAAGCAAAACCAAATCGTTTTGCTAAAGTTGATTTCTTAGGATTTAGAAAGATTGCTGTTTTAATTGCTTTTGTGATTTTAGTTGTTGGTGGAATTTTCTTATCTACTAAGGGACTTAATTTAGGAATCGATTATAAAGCAGGAACTTCTATTACAGTTGTTAGTAGTGAAAAAATGACCGTTTCTGGTATTGAGAAAGATTTAAAAGAATTAGGATATACAGCTAGTTCTATTACCAAAGCAAACGATGAAGTTAGCATTCGTATTGATGAATCTTTCAGTGGAGAGCAAGTAAAAGAAGTTAATAAATATTTTGAAGATAAATATGATGCTAAAGTTAATATTGGAGTTGTTTCTAACTTAGTTCAAAAAGAACTTGTTAAAAATGCTATTCTTTCTGTATTGATTGCTTTAATTGGTATTATTGTTTATGTATCTATTCGTTTTAAATTTAGTTATGCGATTGGAGGAGTTGTTGCCTTAATTCATGACGTGGCTATGATGTTTGCTTTATTTGCTATTTTCCGTTTAGAAGTTAGTTCTATGTTTATTGCAGCTGTTCTTGCCATTATCGGATATTCTATTAATGATACGATTGTTTCTTTCGATAGAATTCGTGAGAATTTGAAAAAAGTAGATCATGAAAAACTTACGTATGATGAGTTCTATCAAGTATGTAATCGTAGTATTCAAGAAACCTTTACAAGAACGATTTATACAACGATTACTACTTTATTACCAGTTGTTGTATTATTGATATTAGGATCTAGTGGAATCTTTACTTTCAATATGGCTATGTTATTTGGTCTAATTGCTGGTACTTTTTCTTCTATCTTTATTGCAACGGTTGTATATATGTTTTTTGAAAAGAAAAATTTAGGTAAAAAAGAAAAAGTTAAAAAAGTATATGAAGATGATTTACAAGAAAAGAAAATAAAAGGAATAAATTGTTAGTTTGAGGGGAGATGAGTTCTTTGTCAAAGATGAAAGAAGATCTTACAATCGATGAGATTCTTTCCAAAGCTCGTTCTTATATTGAAGATGAAGAACAAATTCGTGTAATAGAAAAGGCCTACTTGTTTGCAAAAGAAAAACATGAAGGTCAATATCGAAAAAGTGGAGAGGCATACATTTATCATCCGATGAATGTTGCCTTAATTCTTATTTCTGTGTATGCCGATTATGAAACAATTTCGGCTGGACTTATGCATGATGTTTTGGAAGATTGCGATTGTACAGAAGAAGAGATGGAAGAAACTTTTGGAAAAACGATAACAAAATTAGTACAAGGGGTTACGAAATTAAGTAAAATTCATTTTTCTACAGAGAATGAATATTTGATTGATTATTATAAAAAAATTATTGTTGGAATGAGTGAAGACGTTCGTGTTATTATTATAAAATTAGCTGATCGTCTTCATAATATGAGAACGTTATGGGCGATTCCAGAAGATCGTCAGAAGGTAAAAGCTCATGAAGCTTTAGATATTTTGGCTCCTATAGCGCACCATTTAGGAATTCATAAAATTAAAAGTGAATTAGAAGATTTGTCTTTACGTTATTTAAAACCAGATGTGTTTTATGATATTGCTGAAAAATTGAATAAAACAAAATTAGAGCGTGATAAAGCTGTATATGATATGCAGGTAGAAGTCACGGATTTATTAAATGAGCATCATATTCCTCATGAAATAAAAGGTAGAGCAAAAAGTATTTATAGTATTTATAATAAATTGGATAAAGGAAAAAAATTCAGTGATATTTATGATTTATTAGCTCTTCGGATTTTAGTTAATACCGAGCAAGAGTGTTATTTGGCATTGGGATTGATTCACTCTAAATTCCGACCTTTACCTAAGCGTTTTAAAGATTATATCGCAATGCCAAAACCTAATATGTATCAATCTTTGCATACTACGGTTTTTGGAATTGATGGTTATTTGTTTGAAATTCAAATTCGTACGTATGATATGGATGAAGTGGCTGAAAATGGTATTGCTTCCCACTGGGCTTATAAGGAAAATGGTGGAAGTAATACTGCGGCTAATTTACAATCTACTACGGAACAAAAATTACAATTTTTTAAATCTATTATTGATTTAAGTCATGACAAAATGAGTAGTGAGGATTTTGTTAATACCGTAAAAGATGAAGTATTAAATAATAATATTTATTGTTATACACCAAAAGGAGACGTCATAGAATTACCAAGAGGATCTACTCCTTTGGATTTTGCTTATAAGATTCATACCAAAGTAGGGGAAACTACTGTTGGAGCTATTGTTAATAATAATATTGTTCCGTTAAATTATGAATTGCAAGATAATGATATTGTAAAAATTAATACCAATAAAAATTCTACTCCTTCTAAAGAGTGGGTTAATATGGTAAAGAGTACTGCTACTAAGAATAAGATTAAAGCTTTCTTTACAAAAAATGATCGTGAAATATATATTGAACGTGGTAAGTATGCTTTGGAAAAAGAATTACGTAAGCGTAAACTTGTTTTCTCTGATTTTTTAACGGATGAAAATGTTAAAAAGATTTGTGAATCTATTAAAGTAGAAGACTTAGATGAGATTTATTTAAATATTGGTAACGGAAAAGCAACCGTTAATGGGGTTATCAATGTTATTGATAAAACTGAGGAGGCACCAGTTCCTAAGGTTGTTAAAGTATCTACCAAGAGTATTGATGCAGATATTATTGTTAGTGGAATTGATAAAGTAAAAGTTAATTTAGCTAATTGCTGTAATCCAGTATTTGGTGATTCTATTGTTGGATATATTACTAAAGGAAATGGAATTACGGTTCATCGTATGAATTGTCATAATTTGGAAATGTTAGAAGATCGTACGTTGGAAGTAAACTGGAATACAAATGTTAATAAGAGATACTTAACTTGTTTATTGGTTTATACCAAAGATAGTGAGAATCATATGTTGGATTTGGTTCAAACGATTTCTAGTATTAATGTATCGGTTGATGGGATTAAAACAATGAGTAAAGAAGAAAATTGTATCTATGAAATTACTTGTTATGTTACAGGTTTGGAGCAATTAAATAAGCTTTTATTAGCAATTCAAAAGAATAATTATATTGAGAAAGTAGAGAGGGCTTTTCGATGAGAGTATTAGTTCAAAGAAGTGGTAAAGCACAAGTTTCCATTGAAGAAAAAGTGGTTGGAAAGATTGATAGTGGTCTTGTACTTCTAGTGGGTTTTACCGAAGGAGATACATTAGAAACGGTTTCTTATTTAGCTAAAAAAGTGGTTCAATTGCGTATTTTTCCGGATGAGAATGATGTAATGAATAAGAGTATTTTAGAGTATGGTGGTAGTATTTTATCGATTTCTCAATTTACTTTATATGCCGATACGAAAAAAGGGAATAGACCTAGTTATGTTCAAGCCTTAAAAGGAGAGTTAGCTACTACTTTGTATGATGCTTTTAATCAAGAATTACGTAATTATGTTGACGTTGAAACAGGAAAGTTTGGAGCCGATATGGTTGTATCTATTACAAATATTGGTCCTACTACAATTCTGTTAGAGAGGTAATGAAATGTTTGAGAATAAATTAAATTATCAGATTATTAATCTAGCAGCTTTGATGCTTCTTTTATATATTGGTTTTTCTAATATAGGTCTTTGGTGGGGAATACTATCGAAATGTTTATCGGTCTTGTCTCCTTTTATAATAGGATTTGCTTTTGCTTATGCTTTTACTCCTTTGGTGAGATGGCTTGAAAAAAAGGGAATTCCTCATGTTGTTGCCATATTAATTACGATTCTTTTGATTGTTCTCTTCCTATTTGGATTAATGTGGATTACCTTACCACTTTTATATGATCAATTATCTTTACTTGTTAAAATGATTGTGGAAGTTTTGAATAATATTAGTACTAAGTTTGATATTAATGTTGGCTCTTTTCAAATCAAAATTACGGATTATTTGAATTCGACTTTAAAAGATTTAGGAACGGTTACTTCCTCGACTACCATTGATATTATCGGAAAATCCGTTAATTTCTTTAGTAAATTTATTGTGGGATTTGTAGGCTTTATTTATTTCTTGGCGGATATGGATAAGATTCGTAGAGGATTTAAGAATTTATTAAAGGCCACTCATAAACGATTATTAGAATATATTCGTTGTATGGATTTGGAAATAACACAATATTTAAAAGGACTTGAAATATTCATGATGATTCAACTTTTTGAATATAGTTTGTTATTCTTTATCATTGGACATCCTAACTGGTTAATATTAGGAGTTCTTGCTTGCGTTACTACGGTAATTCCTTATTTCGGAGGACTTATTACCAATTTAATTGCGATTGTTTTAGCTAGTGTTGTTTCTCCAGGACTAGTTATCGCAACCATTGTTATTTGCTTGATATTTCCTCAATTGGATGGATATATTATTAGTCCAAGAGTATATGGTAAAACGAATAATGTAAATCCATTAATAACGATTATGGTGGTTTCAGTGGGCGGTACATTGGCAGGAGTTGTTGGTATTATCGCGGCACTTCCTTGTTATTTACTTGTTAGAACTACTTATTATTTCTTTCAAAAAGATTTAAAAAAAGGAATGACAAAAGTAAAAGAGACGATGTAGTCTCTTTTTTTGTAGCAAAAATTTTTAAAATGCAGTATAATATAGAACTAATTGGAGGAAAGTCTATGATTCAGTTTACACCAGATTCTTTATATCATCAGTTAGAAGAAGCTTGTAATATGCGTAAGACGATTGTTTCCGCAAATGATAATCTGGCATTATCCAATTATATTGGAAATCTTTATCGTGCTCTAGTTTGTATGGGGGATAGTTCTATTGATCTTAGCCGTCATCAAATTTTTGGTGGAAAAGGAAAATATCGCACGGCTATTAAAAAATTGAATATTTATTCTGATCGTATGCTTGAAAATTATGTATTAAATCAGTCTTTTCATAAACAATTTCTACAAGATGTTATACCAGATATTGAAGATGAAATGATGTGGTTTTGTCCTCTTACTTTTCCAAAAGAAGATGAATTTTCCAAAGATGATTTTTTTGATATTTTGTATCAGTTTATGAGACAGTTTGGAGTAGATGAATTATTTGATTATTTTTATAAAAATGGACATATCTATTCTAGTCAAATAGGACAGACGGATCATAATATTGGGTTTATTATTTATAATCCTATTAATCATGATACGGATATATTTATACGTAATTTAGGTTATAATTTTACTAGTTTAAATACCGTGGTTCATGAATTTGGTCATGGATACGATTTGAATCAGCTTCATGGAAATTCAGAAGAGTATAATCATTATTACTATACTTCTTTTTATGGAGAAGTATTTTCTCGATTATTTGAGAGATTGTTTTTTCACTATTGTATCGAAAATAATATTCATGGGGATACAGTAAGGGATCATTTAATTGATTTTGAAGATTTGAATCATGGATTTTTATTAGGGGCTTATATTTTTAGCTTACTAGATCCGGATTTTTTATTAAATGATGATTATCTAGATTGTGATGTTGATACGATTGTAAAAAAAGTTAAAAATTATTTTACGAAAAATGCCGATATAGCAGGTGTTTTAGAATCTTTATCGGAGTTTGATTTTGCAGAGATCTATTCTTATGCTTATGGAGATATTTTATCTTTATTCTTGAGCGAAGATGCTTTAAAGAATGGCTTACAAGGGGAAGAGATTCGTTCTTTCTTAGAACATCGTACTTCTGTTTTTCAAAAAGAATTCTTGGAAGAACATGGATATAGTTCTGAAAGATATGCAGAACTATATCGTAAGGAAGTACAACTTATTAAAAAATAATTGTGAAATCTTATGATTTGTTTTATAATGATACTGAATTGTTGGAGGGAAATGATACTATGATACAAAGACAAAAAGGATGCAACGACTTATATGGTAGAGAAGCTAAGATATGGAAATATGTTGATACTGTTATTGATGCGATGATGGAAAAATATAATTATTCTTATATTCGTACTCCTATTATTGAAGCAACGGAATTATTCCATAGAGGAATAGGAGATACTACGGATATTGTTACAAAAGAGAGTTATGATTTTGAAGATAAAGGTGGAAGAAGAATTACTCTTCGCCCAGAAGGAACTGCTGGTGTTGTACGTAGTTATATTGAAAATAAAATGTATGGAGATCCAAATCAACCTGTAAAAGTATACTATAATGGAACGATGTACCGTTATGAGAGGCCACAAAGTGGAAGAGATCGTGAGTTAACTCAATTCGGTATGGAAGTTTTGGGAAGCGATGATCCTTTGAGTGATGCAGAAGTTATTTCTTTAGCCGTTAATATTTATAAAATGCTAGGTTTAAAGGAAATTAAAGTAAACATTAATAGCTTAGGAGATACGGAGTCAAGACTCGCTTACCGAGAGGCTTTAATTGAATATTTCAAACCACATATTCAAGATTTTTGCGAAGACTGTGTAGAACGTTTAGAAAAGAATCCTTTACGTATTTTAGATTGTAAGGTAGACTGTGATAATCCTATTTTGAAACAAGCACCTAAGACTTTAGAGTATTTAAATGAAGCAAGTCGTGATCGTTTTGAAAAAGTACAAGAATACTTAGATATTATGCAAATACCTTATGAAATTAATCCTAATATTGTACGTGGACTTGATTATTATAATCATACGGTTTTTGAAATTGAAGCAAAAGTCGAAGGATTTGGATCTAATAATGTATTAGGTGGTGGAGGTCGTTATAATGGACTTGTCCAACAATTAGATGGACCGGAAACTCCTTGTGTTGGATTTGCATGTGGTTTGGGAAGACTTGTGAAAGCATTAGAGTTGGAAGAAGTAAAATTACCTATCGTTGATGGTGTTGATTTGTTCTTATTATATGTAAATGAAGATGAAAAAAAATATGCGGCTTATTTGGCACAGGAATTACGCTTAGCTGGTTTTATTGTTGAGACTGAATATACTGGAAGAGGGTTAAAAGGACAATTTAAACAAGCTGATCGTTTGAATGCTCGCTTTACTTGTGTTTTAAATAGTGAAGATTTAAATAATAATGAAGTAAAAATTAAAGATAATCGTACCAAAGAAGAAGAAATTATTAGTTTAGATGTTTTAATTTATTATTTGGATGAAAAATTAAATGCTTCTTTAGAGGAAGATGAGGATTGCAATTGTGGTTGTGATGACCATGATTGTGAAGGGGAACATGAATGTCATTGTGGACATTGTCATTCTCATAATGAATAAAAGGTTGTGAAAACAACTTTTTTTTTGACTTTTTATTTTTATAAAAGGATGATATACTCTTTAGTATAAGGTGGTGGGTTTATGGGGAAACCTATTCGTAAACTTCAAAAATCGGATATTCGTAAGAATGCTTCTTTTGAAGTTTCCCATTCCATTCGTCGAATGAAAGAAAAAGAGGCAAAATATACTATTTTGTTAGTTTTGTTTTTTATGATTCTTTTTGGCTTTATTGGGTATTTTACATTACGAGTGAATTCTCTTGTTGTATTTAATTCTATGAAAGAGATTCAAACTCAAGACTATGGTATTTCTCTTTCTAGTACGGCTGTTACCCTTACTCGTGAAGATATTATGACGGATGAAGAGGGAAGAGAAACTAAACCTTACTTGTTAACGGTTGATAATCGTACGAATCGCGATATTCAATATCGTATTGTTTTTGTGGAAGATCGAGACCAAGCTATTTTATGTGGTTGTGATGAGAATCCTATTCTTATGGATTTTGTTCATTTTTCTTTTCAAGAGGAAGAGATTTCTTCTTTAGCGGATTCTTTTTTTGTAGTAGGAGAAGGATATTTAATGCATGGACATAAGATTCAATTGAATGTTCGTCTTTGGCTTACTGCTAGTGAAATGTTTGATTCAAATTCTCATTTACATGGTTACTTTGTTTTAGAGGAACTATAAAAAGACTTTGTCTTTTTTTTTATAAATATTTATTTAATATGTTATTGGTTAATAATGGGTAGTCTAGATAAGAAAAATGGCTTGCTTTTGGAAAGATGATTAGTGCCGATTCTTTTAGATGTTTCTGTAGATAATAGGCATCTTTTAAGGGAGTGTCGAGGTCTTTTTCTCCCCAAAGAATTAGGGCTTCTATGGATATTTTTTTATAATATTTTTTTAGATCTTTTTTTACGATGTTTTGAAATGTTTTTCTCATGATAGGCGGTATTTCTTGATAATCAGTGGATGAAAAGAATTGGAACAGTTTTTTTTCTGCTTCTTTTCTTTTTTTTCGTGGAAGAAGAAGGAGTGATTTTTTTAGCCCTTTATAAAATAATTGTTTTAAAAAAGTAGTTATCTTATGATGACGAATACCAGCTACATCCATTAAGACTAATTTATCCATTTTACAATTGTATTTTGCTATTAATAAGGAAGTAATTCTACCACCAAAAGAATGAGCTAGAATCGATGGATTTTTTATCTCTTTTTCTTGGATCCATACATAGATTAATTCCGCATAATCTTCTATTGTTAAGACTTTTGTAGGAATGGGACTGTTTCCAAAACCAGGATAATCTATGATGTAGATTGTATATTTTCCTTTTAGAGATTCAATTATAGATTGAAACGTCTGTCTCGTATTTCCCCAACCAGGAAGAATAATTAGGTTTTTTTTCTTGTTTCCTATTTTTTCATAATATAGGGTTATATGATTTTTTTTATAGAACATTGTATCACCTATGATAGTTTATGAAAAATGAGGGGGAGTGTTAAAAGACTTGTGATAAATGCTTTTTTATAGTATAATGGAATTGTCAGATTGATACGAGTAGGCGCTATTAAAACCGACGAAAATAACGATAAGGGAGTTCGGATCTAGTTATCGGTGTTGAATACTTATTTTATATAAGGATCCTAATGATAACGTATGAACACCCACCTGGTCTCTGATTAGGTTTTATCGTTTGTCCGTGACGTATCTATGTCTGACTTTTTTTGTTGATTTTTAAGGGGTTTTATGCTAGAATAGGCGGATAAGAGGTGAGGATACATGTTAATTTTACCGATTGTCAATAAACGTAGAGTTATGAATGTAGAAGTGCGTTTGAAGAATGCTTCTAAGATTCGTTCTCGTGTTTTTTATGAAGATGCCAAAGAGAGCGATATTATTGTGAATCGTGAAAAATTTTCGGAATCTAGTTTTCGAGATTCTAAAGAAGAAAATGCTCCTACGGATTTCATTCGAAGTAAATCCATTTTGTATCCTAGAAACTTTTTAGTAACAACCAAACAAGAAAATAATTCCCATTTTTATGATGTTTATGAAGTAAAACAACCACCTAAAAAGGTTAATACTAGTTTAGATAAATTATATGGAAAAGCAATTACGGATCTTCGTAAAGAAATTCCTGGAGTAAAACAAAGAGGTCGATATGTTTCTTTTGAAGATTTGGGTATTAAAGATCATTTAACGGATGAAAAAATTGCTCATTTACAAAAAATTGTTCGGGAAGAAAAGAATTCTGCTTTATGGCCACAATTATTTCAAAAAGCGGGAATTGCTGATTTAAGTGATACGATTGACTTTATGAACCATTTTGAATGTACGGTTCTTTCGGATCATTCTATTCCAGAAGATAGTCTTCAAGATACTCTTAGAGCTATGGAAGCTATTAATACTAGAGATTATCGTCATTTAAAAAAATATTATGAAATGGCTAAATCGAATGCTCGTATTTATACAACCATTTCTTATATTCATAAAATTATTTATGATCAGCCATTAACTTTAATTCAATCTCAGTCTCAAAGACAAAAACAGTTTATTAAAAAGAAGGATGAAAATGAACACTCCCAAGTTGCATAGATTTCAACGTTTTGAAAAAATCATAGGAGAGGATGCTCTTCTTTCTCTAACTCATAAAAGTGTTTTAATATTAGGCTGTGGAGGAGTTGGAGGGTATGTTTGTGAGGCTTTGGCTCGAAGCGGAGTAGGGACTCTTATTTTGGTGGATTATGATATTATTGATGAGACCAATATCAATCGTCAAATTATTGCGTTAGAGTCTACTATTGGAAGAAAAAAAGTAGATGTATTGGAAGAAAGAATTAAAGATATTAATCGTGATTGTAAGATTATTAAAATTGATCAATTTATTGATTCTCATAACATAGAAGTTTTATTTGAAAATTCAGTTGATTATTTCGTAGATGCTTGTGATACGGTATCTACTAAAAAAGAAATTATTCGTTTATGTTTAGAGAAAAACATACCATTTATTAGTAGTATGGGAACGGGTAATAAATTAGATCCTAGTCAATTAGAAATTGTTGATATTCGTAAGACTCAAAATGATCCGTTAGCTAGAATTTTGAGAAAGTATGTTAAAGATGAAAAAATTTCTCAAAAGGTCATGGTACTTTCTTCTCGGGAATTACCTATTAAAACAGGAGAAAGAACCCCTGGATCTAGTTCGTTTGTACCTTCTAGTGCTGGACTTTTGATTGCTAGTTATATTATAAGGAGTTTTTTAAAAAAATAGTTTTAAACTATTTTTTTTGTAGAAAGGGGTGAATGGTAGGATGAATATGGAAATGACTTTTCTTGTAAAAACCATTGCGGATTTCTTGAGTTGGGAATTTTTTACTCCCTATATTAAGTTTGTTTTTGATAGGGAAACAATAAATGAAATGGAAGAACAATTAAAAACTTTAAAGGGAGATTTATGGATGAAAGGAAGAAAATCTCTTGATTATTTAAAGAGTATTCGAGAAGAGTATGAGCGAGGAGAAGATTCTATTTTTATTTGTGTTCCTAATTCAAAAGAGTTTTTTTCTTTATTAGAAGAAATGATTACTATTTATTCAAAGAGAAAAAATCGAAAGCTGCAAGATGCGGATCATTTTATTCGTAGTATTTGGTTACGTATGGGAGTAGAAGATATTTTAAATGTGGAAAATTTTTTGCGCAAACAAATCGTGTTTTTGAAAAATGATTCTATTTTTCCGAATTATCTAGAAATAAAGAGACTTTCTAATCAAGAGGTTTTGGCCTATCGGATTCATGAAAATGACGATTGGTTTGAAACCAATCAAAATATTGTTTTTTCGATTCGAAAAAATTGTGAAGATATTTTTGATTCTCCTAAGGACTATGACTTTCCTGCTATTCATTTTGCTCTTGTTAAGGAAAAGGAAAGACCAACTTGTTATATTTATGGAATACAGTCCCTTCATCCTATGAAAGATCCAGAAATAAAAGAGAGTCTTCAATCACTAAGAAAGTTTCTTCGAAATAAGTATGTTTCTTCAGATTTTATTATTGGAATTAGTTTGTTTTTAGATTATTTGTACGATCAACAAATTCAGGATATTGTTGTTCCCACTTTGCAAATCTTTAATTATCCTTATCATGAACAATTATCTTCTAGTATTGCAGATAGTTTTTCTGGATATAGTGAGGAGGATCAAAAAGAACTTGATTTCTTATATGAATCAGGAGACAGAAGTGATAAGGTTTTAGATTATATTCATACCAAAGGAATGGTTTCCCGTTTTGTTGAAAAACAGGATATTATTAGTGAACATAAGAGTGAACGTCTTATTTATACTTTTTTAGAATTGATGAGACATTCTAGGAATATGGATTGTGTTCGTGAATCATTTGTTCAAGGTGAGAACATGGAATTTCATTTAAAAGGTAAAGCAGAATTATTAAAAGATTATGAGACACAAAAAAAGACTAGTTTCTAGTCTTTTTTTTATAACTTTCGGTATAGACCAATTACTTTTCCAAGAATGGTTACTTCTTTTAGAATAATTGGATCCATGGTATCATTTTCTGGTTGCAAACGGAAGTATCCATTTTCTTTGTAGAAAGTTTTAACCGTTGCTTCATTATTGCTGTTCATAGCTACTACGGTTTCTCCATTTCTTGCGGTGTTTTGTCTTTCTACAATTAATATGTCCCCATCATATATTCCTACGTTAATCATAGACTCTCCACTAACTCTTAATGTAAATACTTCGTTTTTGGTAGTAATCAGATTGGTAGGAAGACTGAAGTATTCATCTGGAGTCTCTATTGCTTCAATAGGGGTACCAGCTGTTACTTTTCCTAGTAGTGGAACATCTACCACGTTTTCGTTTTGCTCTAAATATTCATTTGGAACTAGTATTTCAATGGTTCTGTTTTTATTGTCTCCCTTTTTTATATATCCTTTTTCTTCTAGTTTTTTCAAATGAAAATGGATGGTTGCAGGAGAAGATAGGTGAGCTTTTTCACCAATTTCTCGAACCGTAGGTGGGTATCCATTTTCGGCAATTAATTTCTTTAAAACTTCTAAAATAAAGGCTTGTCTTCCAGTTAATTTTTCCATAGAATCCCTCCTTATGTTTTCAGTTTACCATGGTTGCTGTAAAATGTCAAACAAATGTTTTAATTTTAATTGACACGAACAGATATTCGATATATACTAAATCTATAAGATGAAAGGAGAGATTTATATGAAAGAAACGGTAAAGAATGGGATGATTATTGTGGTAATCTATCTTATGATTTTGGTTTATTTGCTTTTTGCTAGTTATCGAATCGAACGTTTAGAAGAAGCGGAACAAACTGAGAAAACATTGGTTACTGTAAATACTGGTGAATAATATTTGATTTGTGTTATACTAGAAGCAGGTGATAAAAATGAAAAAGATTATATTAGTCGATGGTAATAATTTATTATTTCGTAGTTTTTATGCAACTGCTTATCAAGGCGTTATCATGAAAAATTCTAAAGGTTTTCCTACGAATGCGTTGTATGGATTTATTAATATGATGAATAAGATTATTAAGGAAGAGAATCCTAATTATATTGTAGTAGCATTTGATAAAGGAAAAACCTTTAGACATGATAAATATGAAAGTTATAAAGCGGGAAGAATGGCTATGCCAGATGAGCTTCGTGTTCAATTTCCAAAAGCCAAAGAAGTATTGGATAGTATGGGTATTAAACACTATGAAATTGATAATTATGAAGCTGATGATATTATTGGTACGTTAGCCAAAAAAGTGGATGAGGAAGATGAGTTTGTTGCTACTATCGTAAGTAGTGATAAAGATTTATTGCAATTAATTAGTGACGAAGTAGATGTAAAATTATTAAAACAAACTGGTCATATTTGGATGAATACAGAAGAATTTCGTAATACGTATAAAGTCGATCCAATTCGTATGATTGATTTAAAAGCATTGATGGGAGATCCTAGTGATCATATTCCTGGAGTTAAGGGAATTGGAGAAAAAACGGCGATTGATTTGTTAGTAAAATATGGAAGTTTGGATGGTGTTTATGAACATTTGGATTGTATTTCTCCAAAGACAAGAGAAAAACTAGAAAATGACCGAGAAAATGCTTATATGAGTTATGATCTTGCTACTATTTATCGAGAAGTTCCCATTGATTTTACTTTTGAAGATTGTGCTTATAAAGGTTATAAACCAGAAGAGTTTAAAAGAATATTAGAAGAATTAGAATTTTATTCATTACTTAAAAAATTAGATTTTACAAACGTTACTATGGAAAAAGAAGAGAAGAAGGAAGAAAAATTAAAAGAACTTATTATAGAGGATATCTCTCATTTTAAAAATAAAAATTTCTCCTTTTATTTAGAAACGAGAGGATCTATCTATAGTAAAAGTGATATCTTAGGATTAGGAATTTATGATGGGGAAAAAGGATATTTCTTATCTTTAGATGATATCATTCAACATAAAGATTTGTTTTGTTTTACAAATGAAAAATATACGTATGATTTAAAGAAGTGTTTGGTTGTATTGAATCCTTATGGATTATCGATTCAAAATGTAACATTCGATACGATGATTGCCGCTTATCTATTGGATTATATTGTGAAAGACGATATTAGTTTTGTTGCTAGAAGTTTTCAATATGATATACCAGATTATGAGGAATTATATGGAACTGATAAAAGACCGAAGGAAATTCCTTTGGATGAGTTAAAACAAATCTGTTGCCAGAAGGCAAAATTTATATACGAAACCAGAGAAAGACTTTTAAATGAATTAAAAGAAAATGAAGAAGAGGAATTGTTCCATTCGATTGAAATGCCACTTGCAACGGTTTTGGCGGATATGGAGATTACAGGTATCAAAGTAGATCGTGATTATTTAACGGAAGTGGAAGAGGAATTGAAGAAGGAGATGGATACATTAGAGAAGAGTATCTATCAAGATGCTAATCAGGAGTTTAATATTATGTCTCCTTCACAATTAGCAAAAGTATTATTTGAAGATCTTGGAATTCATTATCCTAAAAAGGTCAAAGATCAAAAGTATTCTACTAGTAAAGAAATCCTTGATAAAATTATTGGAGAACATCCTATCGTAGAAAAAATATTAGAATATAGAACTTTAGCAAAATTGTATACTAATTATGCGGTTGGCTTGAAAGCAGAGATTCGAGAAGATGGACGTATCCATACTATTTTTACCCAAACATTAACACGTACAGGACGTTTGTCTAGTATTAGTCCTAATTTGCAAAATATTCCAGCACGTTCGGATTATTCTAGATTAATTCGAAAAGCTTTTATTCCAGATGAAGATAGTGTTTTAATGTCTAGTGATTATTCTCAAGTAGAATTGCGTATTTTTGCTCATATGTCGAATGAAGAAAACTTGATTCAAGCGTTTAAGGATAATAAAGATATTCATGCTAAAACGGCTGCGGACATTTTCCATGTTCCAGAGGATCAAGTTACTAAGGATATGCGTCGTAATGCAAAGGCAGTAAACTTTGGAATATTATATGGAATTAGTAGTTTTGGATTATCCGAAGATTTAGGAATTGATATTGTTACAGCAAAAAATTTTATTGATAATTATTTGGATACATATCCTGGTATTCAAGATTATATGGAAAAGGAAAAAGCTTTGGCTTATCAAAACGGGTATGTTCGAACTTTGATGAATCGGAAACGTGTTATCGAAGAATTAAAAAGTAAGAATTATATTATTCGCAGTAGTGGAGAAAGAATGGCTCTTAATACTCCTATTCAAGGAACGGCTGCGGATATTCTTAAAAAAGCTATGGTTGAAATTTATCAGGAATTTGAAAAGCGGCAATTAAAAAGTAAAATGTTAATTCAAGTTCACGATGAATTAGTCTTCAATGTATTAAAAGAAGAATTAGCTGAGGTAAAGGAAATTGTTCGTAATATTATGGAAAATACATTCCAATTACGAGTTCCTTTAAAAGTAGATATAGAAGAAGGAAATAATTGGTACGAAGCAAAATAAAAAGAAGGTGATGATATGCCAGAAAAGCCTGAGGTAATTACGGTTGCTAAGAGTTTAGAACCTTTATTAGTCGGGAGAGAGATTGTTGGTTGTAATGTTTTTTGGGATAATATTATTGCGGCTCCGACAACGGATGCTTTTCGAGAGAATGTTATTCATCACAAAATTTTAAAGATACAAACTAGAGGAAAATTTTTAGTATTGGATTTAGACCCTTATGTTTTACTGATTCACTTACGAATGGAAGGAAAGTTTTTGTTCCGCCAGAAAAAAGATCCTATTGAAAAACATGAACATGTGGAATTTCTTTTGGATGATGGATGTAGTTTTCGGTATCATGATGTCCGTAAATTTGGAAAAATGTATTTATTGGAAAAGGATACATTTGAAAAGCAAAAACCGATTCAAAATTTGGGTTTAGAATACTATGATGATTGCTTTACAGGTCCTTATTTGTATACTAAAATTCATGCTCTTACGAAACCTATTAAAACGGTTTTGCTTGATCAATCTATTATAGCGGGGATAGGAAATATTTATGCCAATGAAATTTTATTCTTAAGTAAAATTTCTCCCAAACGAGTTGCTTCCAAAGTATCAAAAAAAGAATGTGAATGTTTGGTTCAAAATACCAAGAAAGTATTAGAGAGGGCAGTTCAATTAGGGGGAACTACTATTCGAAGTTTCACTTCATCTGAAGGAGTACATGGACTTTTTCAAAATGAATTGATGATTCATGGGCGAGAAGGAGAAACTTGTCCTAATTGTCAGAATCCTATTTTAAAAGAGTATGTTGGTGGTAGAGGAACCTATTATTGTAAGAGGTGTCAAAAGTAAAAGGAATCGTAAAAAAACTATTCCTTTTTTTGCGTTCTGTTATATAATTAGAATAGAATGATAGGGTGGTGGACTGTGTGAAAAAAACAAAAATTATTTGTAGTATTGGTCCTGCAAGTGAAAAAGTAGAAGTTATGGAAGAAATGGTACATAGTGGTATGAACTGTGCTCGTATTAATCTTTCGCATGCAACAGAAGAAGATTGCCTTCGTACAATTGAAGCCGTTCGTCAAGTAAGACAAAGAACCGGTTTGCCAGTTGCTATTATGTATGATACAAAAGGTCCTGAATTCCGTACTCAAGAGATTGAAGGAGAAGGTATTTCTTTAAAAACGGGAGATTCTATTTATATGATAAAAGATTCTGTTTTAGGAAATAGAGAGAGGTTTAGTGTCAATCATCCAGAAGCCATTGATTTTATTTCTGTTGGAGCTCATGTATTAGTTGACAATGCTTTGCTTGATTTACAGGTGGTACAGAAAGGAATTGATTTTGTTTTACTTCAAGCTTTGAATGATGGAGAAATTAAAAGTCATAAAACGTTGAATGTTCCGGGGATTGATTTAAATCTGGATTTTATTAGTGAACAGGATCGTCGGGATATAGCCTTTGCTGCCAAACATTCTTGTGATTATCTAGCGTTATCTTTTGTAAATACAGCAGAAGATGTTCGTCAAGCTCGTCACATTATTTTAGAAAATGGTGGCGATGCTCGGATTATTTCTAAAATTGAAAGTCAGATGGGAATCGATAATATTGATAGTATTATTGCTGAAAGTGATGGTATTATGGTTGCTCGAGGGGATTTAGGGGTAGAAGTTCCGATGGAAGAGTTGCCAGTTCTACAAAAAGAAATTATTCGCAAGTGTCGAGAAAATGGCAAGTTTGCGATTGTTGCGACAGAAATGTTGGCCTCTATGTATCAGAATCCAAGACCTACTCGAGCTGAAGTTTCGGATATTGCAAATGCTGTTTTGGATGGTACCGATTGTGTTATGCTTTCTGGTGAAACAACGGTTGGAAAATATCCTATTCAGGCTGTTTCCTTTATGAGTCGCATTTGTGAGTATGTCGAAT
This sequence comes from uncultured Caryophanales bacterium, assembly GCA_946539445.1. Taxonomy (GTDB): domain Bacteria; phylum Bacillota_I; class Bacilli_A; order RF39; family UBA660; genus UBA3789. The sequence continues at coordinate 81,989 of CAMNHK010000002.1, read as the reverse complement.
CTACCATTGACTATACGAAACATACTACTTATAAGAGAAAGATTGGCGTTTCAGATACGATTGCGAAACTGGTTGTGGATGCGGTAGAGTATGATGATATTAAGTTAATTGTCACAACTACTATGACTGGATTCACTGCCCGTAAGATTAGTAATTTGCGACCTAATTGTACAATTTTAGCTTGTTGTCCAACCAATCATATTGCGGAAAAAGTTGCTTTAAACTTTGGAGTTGAACCAACGGTTACGGAACTTTTCCATACAACCGATGAAATGGTGGAAGGAGCAAGGAAAATTGCCAAAGAAAAATTTCATTTAAAAGAAGGAGATTTAATTGTTGTAACAGGAGGATTTCCTTTAGGACAAACTCGTGCTACTAATTATTTAAGAATTGTTGAAATATAAAAACTATAGATTTTATTCTATAGTTTTTCTTTTATTTCAAAATAATAATTATATAATTTTTGTACTCCATTTTCTAATGTATAGTAATGGAATATATACGGAATAAATAAACAAAGAGTTAAGGCAAATAGTAATAGAAGAGGTAGAGAATCTAACAATAAAGCTCCTAGTAAAAATAAGATACTAGCAATTCCTGTAAAAAAGGTAACAATTAAATGAATTAGTCTTTCATGTTGAAAGAAGGAAATCCATGTTCTTACATCTTCTACAAATTGTTTTTCAATTTTCTTTGCCTCTTTTTTTTCTTCTATCAAACTAATAAGATCTTTGATTTTTACTTTCATTTTTCCTCCTTCATTTTATCGGTCATAGGGGAATTATCAAAATCGTTTTCCATTAAGAATTCATGAATAATTTCCTCTTGGTTGGCTACTAGCATTTCTTCAATACGATCTACTCGGCATTTTTCTGCTTTGATAATGGAATCCACTTTGTCAACTGCTTCTTCTAACTCATCATTTACTACTACGTAGTTGTATTTTGTAACTTCATTCATTTCTTTGTAGGCAATATTAAATCTTTCTATAATTTTTTCTTTGGCCTCTGTTTTTCGATTCTTTAGTCGTTTTAGTAATTCTTTTTCAGAAGGAGGCATAATGAAGATAAAAATAGCTTCAGGTACTAAATCTTTAATCTTTTTCGCTCCTTGAATTTCTATTACTAATACTACATCGATTCCTTTTTCAATTTTTTCAATTATTTTTTCTTTTGGAGTACCATAATAATTTCCTGCATATTCAGCATATTCTAAAAAATAGTTTTCCTGGATTTTTTGTTCAAATTCTTCTTTTTCTAGGAAAAAATAATTGATGCCTTCTTCTTCTCCAGCTCTTGGCTTTCTAGATGTTGCTGAAACGGAAAGCCAAATATTGGAATTATTCTCTATTAGTTTTCCAACGATGGTGTCTTTTCCAGCTCCACTTGGGCCTGATACTACAATTAATTGTCCTTGTTTTTTTTGTTTAATCATAAGAATCTCCTTTATATATTATTTTTGTTTCTTCTTTTTCTTTTTGATCTTTTGAAAAAATTGTATAAAGCTTCGTTGTTTGTAATTCCCAGTCTAACATAGCTGGCTTTCCACGATTTATTTTGCTAATGATTGGTAGAGTGATTTGTTTTTTGTTTTCATTTAAATAGGCTCTTCCTTTTTCATTAAAACCTAAGATACGTATATATTCGATCGTTTGAAAAGAGGAAGATTGTTCTTTGGTAAAACCACATAAAATATGTAATAGCATTCTACTTATCTTGTTATAAGTATAACGTTTGGTTTTTATTTTTTGAATGAATTCTTCATAGGAATTTGCTTTTTCTATTTCCTTTTTTAGAGTATGTTCAATTCCTTCTTCTACCGTTTGATATTGATTTAGATGATTATCACTTAAAATTTTGTATTTTAATAAAGGGAAATAGTCTTCCATATTATGTAAGTTTTCAAAATAGGAAAGCGTATCTTCTGGTACTTGTCCTTGGATGGATTCTTTCCTTTTTAGAGCCTCTCGAATCGAAGTGGCACTTGAGATGGTTTTGGATAATTCTTTATCATGATATTCATTGGTTCTTTGAATGGTTTCTGGTATTATGTTATAGTGATTTTTTAAAATTGTTTTGATATAGCTAACTCCTAATAGGTCATTTGGAGTATCGATTTTTTTACCAGTTAAGTCTTCAATGGCACAAGAAATGGCGGTTGGATAATTTTTTCCTAATTTAGAATAGATTTTTACTAGTTTTTCAAAGTCTTCATTTTCTATTTGGGTTTTGGCTATGGTATATAAATCTTCTATTTGATTGGATTCACTTCCAAAAACTACTTTTTCTACTTTTAGTTTTTCTAAAAGGGTTATGGCGCCATAGGCAAAAAAGTCGGCGGATTGTGTTGCGAATGGATAAGGAAGTTCTATTACTAAATCTACTCCGTGATCTAGGGCAATTTGACAACGTTTCCATTTGTCCATAATGGCGCATTCTCCTCGTTGTGTAAAGTTTCCTGTCATGACTACGACAATGGCATGCTCTGGATATTGTTCTTGTATTTTTTTAATTTGATAGTAATGTCCACAATGAAATGGATTATATTCGGCCACAATTCCAATTGCTTTCATAGACGTCCCTTCTTTCTTTTTTGTATCTTATCATATTCTTCTTTTTTTTACAATTCGATGTCTATTTGGGTGGCTATTCTCATAGAATGTAAAGTATAGTACAATTCTATGAAAATTCCATTTTCGTTTGAAAAATATGGTATAATTTGATTAACGGAGGGATTAGATGAAAGTTGTTGTTGTAGCTGGCGGAACAGGCGGACACATTTATCCCGCTCTTGCGATTATGCATAAAATTCAAGAAAAAGAACCAGATAGTGAATTTTTATATATAGGAACGGATGACCGTATGGAAAAAGATTTGATTCCTAAATTAGGAATTCCTTTCGTTGGTATTCCGATGAGTGGATTAAATCGAAAAAATGTTTTTTCTAATTTTGGTGTGCTTTCTATGTTTTTGAAAGCTGTCCGAAGAGCTAAAGAAGAATTATTAAAATTTCAGCCAGATTTGGTTATTGGAGCTGGTGGATATATTACAGCGCCCGTTTTATATGCCGCTCATAAATGTCATATTCCGGTGCTTATTCATGAACAAAATTCGGTTCCGGGATTATCTAATAAATTTATTGGAAATTTTGCCAATCGAATTTGTGTTTCCTTACCCAATAGTATGAATTTATTTCCAAAGGATAAGGTTGTTTATACAGGAAACCCTCGTAGTGAAGAAATCCTATCTGTTCCAGTTAAAAAGAAGGAGTCTTTAGGATTTCAAAAAGATGAAAAATTAGTTGTTATTGTCATGGGATCTTTGGGAAGTGTTACTATGACACAGAAGATTCAAGAATTGATTCCTGGTTTTCAAACAAAAGATTATCAAGTTTTAATCATAACAGGACGGAATTATTATGATCAGTACAAGGATTTAAAACCATCTTCTAACGTACAAATTGTTCCTTTTATGGAAGATTTGATTCAAGTTTTAAAGGATTCTGATTTGATTGTTTCTCGGGCTGGAGCTAGTACGATTGCTGAAATAACGGCGATTGGCCTTCCGGCTATATTGGTACCTTCTCCTTACGTTACCAATAATCATCAATATAAGAATGCTTTAGAATTACAAGAAGCAGGAGCCTGTGTTATTGTGACGGAAGATGAGTTTTCGGCTGAGAAAATACTAAAAGAAATCGATGATTTATTGGATGATTCTAAAAAGTACAATCAGATGGTTGAGAATAGTCGTAAACTAGGAATTGTTGATTCCGCAACTAGAATTTATGAAGAAGCTAGAAAGATTATTAGGTGATTTTATGAAAGAAGTCATAAAAGAAATAAAAGATTTAAATATTGGAAAAGTAGAAGAAGATGTTTCTATTGAGAAAATGACTACTTATCGTGTGGGAGGAATCGCGAGATGTGTTGTCTATCCTAGAAGTATTACTAGTTTAGTGAAACTTCTTCGTTATTTGAAGAGAGAAAATATTCTTTATAAAGTTATTGGGAATGGATCTAATTTATTGTTTAGTGGACGAGTATTTGAAGGCGTTTTAATTAAACTATCCGAACTCGATCGTGTTGAGTTTTTTGGACGTTATAAGATTCGTGTAGGAGCTGGTTTTTCTCTTATTAAATTGAGTTTCTTAGCGGCTAAAAAAGGATATACTGGTTTGGAATTTGCATCTGGTATTCCTGGTAGTGTAGGAGGAAGTGTTTTTATGAATGCTGGTGCCTACAAATCGGATATGGGATATGTAGTTGAGAGTGTGAAAGTTTTAACGCCTGATTTTCGAATTATTCGTTTAGAGAATAAAGAAATGGATTTTCATTACCGTACTTCTTTCTTGCAAAAACATCCAGATTATATTTGTTTAGAAGTTATTTTCCGCCTTCACAAAGGAAAACGGGAAGCTATTGAAGAAGTAATGAAAGAAAGACGAAATCGACGAATTGAATCTCAACCTTTGGAATATCCTTCTGCTGGTAGTGTTTTCCGAAATCCAGAAGGTGGTTTTGCTGGTAAACTTATAGAAGACGCTGGCTTAAAAGGTAAAAAACGTGGGGGAGCTAAAATAAGTGATAAGCATGCTAATTTTATTGTGAATTTCAATCATGCTAGTGCGGAAGATGTGAAATATTTAATTGATTTAGCTCATGACACCGTGTTAAAAGAAAATGGTATTGATTTAAAAATAGAACAAGAATTTGTTAACTGGGAGTAAAAATGGGAAAAAAAATAGTGGAAAAGAAAAGAATTAAGATTGGTAATTTTCTTTTAGTACTAGTATTGTTATTAGCACTATTTTTTGGCTTGTATTTCTTTTTACAAACTCCTGTTCAAAATATTGTTATTTTGAATACTTCTTATTTAAAGGATGATATGATTTTAGAACTAGGAGGTATCAAAGATTATCCGAATTTCTTCTTTACAAATTCTTATAAAGTACAAAAGAAATTAGAAACGTCTCCTTATATACAGAAAGCAAAATTACGAAAAAAATACAAATTTTTATTTGAATTGGAGATTCAAGAAGAAAAACCATTGTTTTTTGATTTGAATCAAAATAAATATGTATTTCAAGATAAAACTTCCGTTTTAGAAGATTCTATCAGTCAAGAATTTCTTGTTCCAAGATTGTTGAATTATGTTCCTGATACCAAATATTCTAAGTTTGTAGAATGTATGGATGGAGTAGAAGCAAATGTTTTATCAAAAATTAGTGATATTGAGTATAAACCCAATGATTATGATAAAGATCGTTTCTTATTATATATGGATGATGGAAATATGGTTTTTGTTACTTTAACGAAGTTTAAACTTATCAATCATTATAATGAGGTTTTAACTCAAGTGGAAAATCATAAAGGAATTTTGTATTTGGATAACGGAAATCATTTTCAAATAAAAGAATAGTTGAGTATAACTTTCTTTTTTTTTTCGATTAAAATATGGTATGATAGAAGTGAAAAATGGAGGGGATTTTATGCAATGGATTCGGAAAACTATACCAGTTGTCTTTGTTTTTTTGTGTTTTTTCTTCTCTTTAGTTTTTCTTTTTACACTATCTCGTGGAGATACTTTTGTAAATTATGGATTTAGTTATGCCATTCGAATGGGGGAGATTCCTTATCTAGACTTTAATATGGTAATTACTCCTTTGGCTCCTTTTTTATATTCTATTGGTTTATTTCTTTTTAATAATATTATTATGTTTTATTTGGAACAAGCTTGTTTATTAACCATATTATTTTTCTTATTGAAAAAGAAACTGCAGCATAAGGTTTATTTATTCTTTTTTCTTTTATTACTTCCATATCCTATTGCTATGGTATCGACTATTTTTCCAGGATATAATTTTTTACTCGTATTTTTATTTTTCCTTTTTTATTTAGGCTTGGAAAAGAATCAGAATCCTCTTTTGTTGGGATTCTTATTAGGACTTATTTTTTGTACGAAGCAAACGATTGGGATTGTATTGTTTATACCTAGTTTTTGGTATATAGTGAAACAACCAAAGACGTTTTTTAAGATGCTGTTAGGATATTGTATTCCGATTGCTATTATGCTTCTTTTATTTGCTTTTCTGGGAAATTTTTCTTCCTTTATAGATTTATGCTTTTTAGGACTATTTGATTTTCAAAAAAGCAATCAGCAAGTTGATTGGTTTTATTTTCTTTTATTCTTAATAGGAATTCTTTATTTGCTATTTCGAATTATTAAGAATCCAAAAGATATTTCTTTGTATTATGTCTTATTATTTAGTAGTGTTGTATTTCCTATTATTGATTATTATCATGTTTGTTTGTTTTTCATTCTTCCTCTTTATCTTTTTTTAGATTCCATTTCCTTTTCTAAAAAAGGGTATTGGGTTTTGACTCCTGTTTTTCTTTTGATTTGTTTTTTGTGGGGGATTGTTTCTTTTCAGTATTTAGACCATCCAACTATTTCTAATTATTCTCATTTTTCTTGGGTGATTAATCGAGAAAGTTATCAAAAACAAACGAAGGATTTTTTGGAGTATGTTGATTCTCTTCCTTCGAATGTTCATTATTTTATGCGAGGATCTGAAAATTATTTTTTTCAAATCATTCATTCCAATCGATTGTCTTATTTTGATTTACCAAACTATGGTAATTATGGTTATAATGGAATTGATAAAATGCTTACTAGGATTAATCAACAACATGATTGTTATTTCGTTTTGGATTATACTTTATTGGAAAAACAAGATGTAAATCAACAATATATCGTGGAGTTAGGAGAATATGTGGTAGAACATAGTAAAAAAGTAAAGAGAATAGGGGTTTATGATATTTATTATAAGGAGTAGAGAAAATGGATTTTATTCGTCATAATGGTAAATATTTTATATTGTTTTTTTTGTTCCTGTTCTTTTATATTGTTTTTTTTCATCAAAATTGCAGTTATGATGTTTTATGGAATTATGGATTTAGTCATGCAATCCGTATGGGAGAGATTCCTTATGTTGATTTTAATACGGTTAGTACTCCTTTTTACTCTTATCTTATGAGTATTGGTTTATTTCTTTATGATGATATTTCTATGTTCTTTTTGGAGCAAACTATTTTAGTTGTTTTGATGTTTTATTTTATTTTTCAATTGCATGGAGAAAAAGGGTGGCTTCTTTTACCTGTTCTTGTTTTGCCATTTTTTTTACCCTTTAATCCTACCTATAATTTTTTTGCTTTCTTTTTACTTGTTGTTTTATATTGGATGGAGAAAAAGGAAAAAGGAGATTATTGGATTGGCTTTGTTTTAGGGATTCTTATTTTGACGAAACATACGATTGGTTTACCGGTATTATTCTTATCTCTTCTTAGTACGTTTCAATGGAAAAAGATTTGGAAACGGTTTTTAGGAGCGACTCTTCCTTGTTTAGTCTTTCTTCTTATTTTAGTTCTTGAAAATAGTTTTTCTTCTTTTTGGGATTTATGTATTATGGGATTATTGGATTTTGGAGAGAAGAATCATTCTTCTTTAAATGGTTTTATGTTTCTTACGGCCTTTTTCTTTCTTTTGGTTCTTATTTCCTTTATTAGGAATATTCGAAGAAAGGAATCTTATTATGCATTTGCTGCTTTTTCTTTTTGTATTCCTATTTTTGATTATTATCATGTTGGATTATTAGCCGCTTTATTACTTGTATTTTATTTGGATCATCTTTCTTTACCAGAGTTATATGTTCGAAGAATGAGCTATGTTTTTTTGAGTGTTTTTTTGATTGTTTACTATCTTTTGATGCCTATGAGTTTTCAAAATCTTACTTTTTTGAAGAAGCCTCATTTTCGTTATATGGTCGTAGAAGAGAAACGTCAGCAGGAGATACAAAGTCTATATCAAGCTTATTCTTCTTATGATTCGGTTTATATGATTGATTCGGATGCTATTATGTTTGATTTGATGAGTAATCGTCCTATTTCTTATTTTGATGTTTTATTGAAAGGTAATTATGGATATCATGGGACTGAAAAAATGATAAATAGGGTGGATATGCTTCACGATACTACTTTTTTCATTCGTAGTGGTTTATATGAAAATGGAATCGATGAGGGGCAATTTGATTTGGATGTTTTACGATATATTGTGGAACATTCTAAAAAAATAGATTCTATTTTAAACTATGATGTTTACTATAAAGAATAAGGTGATATTATGGAATTTCTTCGTCGAAATTATGCTTATCTAATTTGTTTTTTTGTTGTTTTTTTTCTTTTCCTTTTTCTTTCTCCAAGTATGTTGTTTGATGCTACTTGGGAATATGGAATGGCTCATGCAATTGTATTAGGTGAAGTGCCATATTTGGATTTTAATATTATTACGACGCCTTTTTATCCTTTTTTTCATGCTTTGTTTTTAGCTGTTTATGATTCTTATTTTGTTTATTTATGTGTTAATGCAGGCCTTTTTACTTTTCTTTTTTATCTTCTTTATAAGTGGCAAGCGAAGAGAACGGTTTTTTATTTAGGAATCTCTTGTGTTTTTTTATTTCAACTTTTTATTCCTTCTTATAATTTTATGGCTTTTCTTCTTCTTGTATGGATTGTTGTGGCGGAAAAGGAATGGGTCGATGATCGTCTTATTGGTATTCTTTTAGGAATTCTTATTTTGACTAAGCATACGATTGGTATTCCTATATTGTTTTTATCTATGATTTCTACTTTTCAATGGAAGAGGGGAGTTTTAAGAGGAGTTTTTGCGATGATTCCTTGTGGCGCTTTTTTTCTTTATTTATTATGTACTCATAGTCTTTCTTCCTTTTTCGATTTATGCTTTATGGGTTTATTTCAATTTTCAAATCAAAATCATTTGTCTTTTTCTTCTATTACGTTTCTTAGCATTGTCTTTTTCTTCTTTACTCTTTTTTGGTTATTCAAAGAGAAAAAGATGGAAGCCTTTTATTTGTTGGGAGCTTTTTGCTTTGTGATTCCCATCATGGATATTTCTCATTTTGTCTATTTGTTTGTTTTTTTCTTATTTTGTTTGGGAGATAAGATTTTCTCTTTTCCGATTCCTTATACACTTCTTGGAATTCTTATCTTTTTGGGAAGTTTAGGGATGTATTATTATTTAAATATTTCTTATTATAAAGATTGTAATTTTTTAGGGAAAAAACCATTCGCGATTCAACTAGTTCCTTCTTCTTATCGAAAGGAATTTTGGAATGTCTTGGATGTTTATCAGAAATATCCGAATTCTTATATGATTGATTTTTTTAGTACGAAATATGATATGGTTTTAAATCGCCCTATTACTTATTTTGATATGTTACTTACTGGAAATTATGGAAAAGAGGGAACGAATCGAATTCTTTCTATGATTCAGGAATCTCATGATACGTATTATATTGTGACGAAAAGCACTTATTATAATCGAGATTATATTTCACAAATGGATTATACGATTGTTGATTATTTTTATCAGCATTATCCAAAAATAGAGGAGGGAGAATATTATGATGTTTTTTACAAAGAATAAAAATATAATTCGTTATATCATTCTTAGTTTTTTTCTTTTGTTTTATTGCTTGTATCTTTCTCCTTTGACTTCCAATGAGTTATGGAATTATGGATTTAGTTATGCGATTCGAAAAGGAGAAGTTTTATATCGAGATTTTAATTTAGTAGTTGGACCTTTTTATCCTTTTCTAATGACGATACCATTACTTGTTTCTAATTCTTTGTTTTCCTATTTATTGTTTCATGTTGTTTTATTAACTTGTTTTTTTGCTTTGATGGAAGAGATGTATTCCAATAAAATGTTTTTAGGACTTCTTCTTTGCGTGATGTTTCCGGCTCTTATTTCTCCTTCTTATAATTTATTTGTTGTTATGTGTATTTTGTTTCTTGTTTTTTTAGAAAAGAGTTCTTTTTCTTATAAAGATTGGTTGATTGGTATTGTGATTGCCTGTTGCTTTTTTACCAAACAAAGTACGGGATTTTTGCTATGCCTTCCAACTCTTTTCTTTTTGAAAAACTGTAATTGGAAAAAGCGAGTTTATGGATTTGTTAGTGTTAGTTTGCTTTTCCTTTTTTATTTTTTGATTACCCATTCTTTATTTGAATACTTCAATTATTGTTTCTTAGGATTATTGGATTTTGGGGATCATAATACGTCTTTTTCTCTATGGTCTTTTGGTTTACTGTTATTGATGATTATTCTTAGTGTTGTTTTTATGAAAAAGTCGATTCAAAAAATCCCTTATTTTTATTACTTATGTGGTTTTTCTCTCGCAATTCCGATTATAGATTTTTTACATTTAATGCTTGTTTTCTTATTATTTGCTTTTTGCCTTATGGAACGTTTTTCTTTTTCTTTTCTAGGGAAGAAGCAAGGAGTCTTTTTAATTACCGTTCTTTTCCTTGGAATTGTTGGAATCGAGGGAAGGGATGTTGTTTCTGATTTTCATTTTACGAATCCTTTTTTGCATTTTGAATTTCGCTATTTTTCAACGGCAGAAAAGACATATGCCAAAGAGATTCTTACTTATTTAGATGGTCGTGATTTTGTTGTTTTTTCCGATCACAATTATTTTTATAAGATTGCGATGGATCAGAAACTTGATTCTTTGGATATCGTTAATTATGGAAATCATGGATATCATGGTAGTGAAACTTTATTGTTGGAAATTCAAAATCATCCAGAAAAACTATATTTACTTCCTCACGATATCACTCTTTCTCAAATTGATAAAAAGGGATATAATACTATTATTCAAAATGCGGTAAAAATTGATTCAATAGGGGAATTTGATGTTTATGAGTTTCAATAAAAGAAAATGGCTTACAATTGGATTATTTGCTTTATATTGTGTGGGTATCCTTTTTATGTTTTTTCATCATGAAAACTGGAGAGATGAGGCACAATCTTATTTGTTGTGTCGAGATATGAATTTATGGCAAATATTTCAAAATGCTCATTATGAAGGACATCCTATTTTTTATTATCTTTTGTTATATCCCTTTGTTAAATTAGGAGTAGGACCTTCTATTGTAAATATTTTTTCGGCTTTTTTTATGATTCTTTCTATGTACTTATTGCTTTTTAAAATTCCTGGAAGGGATTGGATTAAGTTTTGTATTTTGTTTTCTTATCCAGTTCTCTATGAATTTAGTGTTGTTGGTAGAAGTTATTCCCTTATCTTTTTCTTGCTTACACTTTATGTTTGGATATTTCCTTATCGCAAGGAAAAACCAATTTTATTAGCGGTTATTTTAGGACTCTTATTAAATACTCATTTATTAATGTTTGGCTTTGTAGGATTTCATGTTTTTGGTTTTTATTTTTATGAAATATATTTTTCAAAGAATGATTCCTCTGTTCGGAAGAAGATGTATCAAGCACTAGCTGTTTTAGGATTCTTTGGAATTCTATTTTATGGCCAATTTTATCCTGTTTTAGTACCAAATGATGGATTAAGAATGAATACGGAATTTTCACTATCGAATTTCGTTATCTTTTTCTTTTCTTTCTTAGCAGGGCAGACGTGCAATTATTCTTTTCTTTCTGTATTTGTAACGTTTGGTATTCTTGTCTTTGTATTATTTTGGATGTTTCGTAGCAATCGTTTTGTATTTTGGCTGTTTTTGTGTTCTTCCTTTTTTATGGCATTTTTACTCGATTTTGTTTTGGGAGGAGCTTCTATTTATTCATCCGCTTTGGTGTATAGTCTCTTTTTATTTTGTGTATTCTTATTATCCAGTGACATTACAAAACCTTTCCTTATTGGTTTATCTATTTTATCCATTTGTTCTTGCTTTACGGTTTATAAAGCTTATTCTTTTGATTATTTATATCCTTATTCCAATGGGATTGAGACGGCTAAATACATCCAGAAAGAGGTGGAGGATCATGCCATTATCCTTTGTAACTGTGATCATATGTGTTCTTCTTTAATTCCTTATACATCTAATCGATTTTATCATCCAAATTCTAAAGAGTTTTTTACTTATATTGTTTGGAAAGCAAAACGAGATGATATGCCTGTTATGAGGGAAATTGGGGAGTTTGTGGATTCTCATGATTTGGTCTACTATGTTTATACGAATTACAATTGGGAAGATAATCTAATCGTTGATTATTTGGATCAAAATTATCAATTGGATCTGGTTTATTCTTCTTCCTTGAAGTCTTATTCTTTCGAAGACTATCGAATCTATAAAATAGGAGAAAAGAAAGAATTCTAAGAGTTTTTTAGAATTCTTTTTTGTTATATGATATACTTTCTTTAGAAGGTGGTTTTGTGAAGAATATCGTTATTGCTGGAGCTGGCCCTGCGGGATTGACTTGTGCTTATTATTTATTAAAAGGACATAAGGATTGCCATGTCACGATTTTAGAGGAGAAGTCAATTGTCGGAGGAATTAGTAGAACGGAAGAATATCATGGAAATCATATGGATATTGGTGGGCATCGCTTTTTTACAAAAAATGAGACTGTTTTAAACTTTTGGAAAGACATTTTACCTATGCAGGGGAAACCGGCCTTGGATGAAAAATTATTAGGAATTCATCGAGATTATCATGATGGTAAGAGAGATCCTGAAAAAGAAGATGCTATGCTTATCCGAAATCGTATTTCGCGTATTTATTATCATCAAAAGTTTTTTGACTATCCGGTTAATTTAACGATGAAGACAATACGAAATATGGGGTTATTAACCACTTTTCGATGTGGACTTAGCTATTTAAAAGCAAGTTTATGGAAAAAGGAAGAGTCTAATCTAGAAAACTTTTATATTAATCGTTTTGGAAATGAATTATATGAAATGTTTTTTAAAGGATATACTACAAAATTGTGGGGTAGAAGTCCCAAAGAGATTGATTCTAGTTGGGGAAGTCAAAGAGTAAAAGGAATATCCATTTCTAAAGTTTTGAGTGATTATTTTAAAAGACTATTCCATATTAAAGATACAAAAAAGGAAGTTAGTTTAACGGATTACTTTTATTATCCAAAATTAGGACCTGGTGAGTTTTATGAATTACTTGCCCATAAAATTGAAAAAATGGGGGGAGAGATTTATCGAAATAGTAGAGTCGTTAAAATTCATAAAAAAAATCAAAGGATTGTGAATGTCACCTATGAAAAAGAGGGTAAAAGAGAGGTTTTGCCTTGTGATCAGTTTGTCTCTTCTATGCCGATGAAAGATTTATTAGAAGAGATGAATTCAGTTCCTAAAAATGTTTTAGACGTTAGTAATCATTTGCCATACCGTGATTTTGTTACTGTAGGAGTATTGGTTCCTAACCTAGATTTGGAAAAAAATTCTTCTGTTGCGACGATTCATGGTAATATTCCTGATAATTGGCTTTATATTCAAGATACTTCCGTTAAAGTGGGAAGAGTTCAAGTTTTTAATAATTGGTCTCCTTATATGGTAGAGGATCCAATTCATACGATGTGGATTGGTATGGAATATTTTTGTTTAGAAGGAGATTCTTTTTGGAAAAAATCAGATGAGGATTTAAAGAAAATTGCCAAAAGAGAATTAAAGAAAATTGGATTTTATGATGGAACTATTTTAGATAGTTGCGTTATTAAAGAAAAAAAGGCTTATCCGGCTTACTTTGATAGTTATAAAGATATTGATGTTGTGCGAAATTATATTGATACGATTGATAATTTATATTGTATTGGGCGGAATGGTACTCATTCCTATAATAATATGGATCATTCCATTTTAAGTGGGATGATTTGTGCGGATTTAATTCATAAAAATTCTCATGATTTAGAGGCTTTATGGAATGTTAATGTGGATCAAAGTTACCAAGAAGAAAAATAGAATGGAATCTTGAATTAGTGTTTGCAAAAAGGGGAAAATATAGTATAATAAAATTTGAAAGTAGGAGGATTCTATGAGTGATATTTATACAGGAATCGATTTAGGTACAAGTAGTATAAAGATTGTTGTTTCTGAGAAAGTAAATGATAGATTTAATGTTTTAGCCTCTGTTAGTAGTCCTTCGAACGGAATCCGAAATGGCTTTATAACGGATACCAAAGCAGCCGTTGCTAGTATCAAAAAAGCCTTAAAACAAATTCAGGATTCTTTGGGAATTAAAATTGTAAAAGCCGTTGCTTGTATTCCACCGGCTAATTGTCGTATGGATATTATTCAAGGAACTACGAATATTATTGATTATAACGAAATTACTGGTTTAGATGTTAGTAATGTTTTATTAGATGCCATCAAGGGACAGGATTTTTCTACGGATGAGTTGGTAACTGCTATGCCTATTAGTTTTACGGTAGATGATCATGCCAACATTCGAGATCCGAAAGGTATGAAGGGAAGTGTACTAGAAACTAGAGTTGTGATTAGTACGGTTCCAAAAGAACCTTTGTATCGTATTTTAGAGACTTTAAAACTTAGTGGTATTGAGACGGTAGATATTGCTTTTACTTCGATTGGGGATTATTATACGATTAAAAATCGTAAATATGATGAATTAGTAGGAGCTATTATTAATATTGGGGAAGAAGCTACCAATGTTTCGGTTTTTAATAAAGGAATTCCAATCAAAAATAGTTTGCTTCCCGTTGGAAGTTGTTATGTAGATAAAGATATTACCTATGTATTTAAATCCAAGTTAAGTGAATCTCGTAAAATGAAAGAGAAATTTGCTATGGCTATGTCTAGCTATGCAGATAGTAATGAAATATGGGAAATTGCGATTGATAAAGATACGAAAAAAGAAGTAAATCAATTGAATGTTTCTAAGGTAGTGGAAGCTCGTGTTCGGGAAATTTTAAAACTTGCGAAAAATGAAATAAAAAACTTAACAAATAGGGAAATACGTTATATAATTATAACAGGTGGTTTGAGTGAGATGGCTGGATTCCAGTACTTAGTAGAACAGGAATTTGGCTTTATAGCAAAAGTATGTAGAATGACTACTATGGGAGTTCGTCATAATCAATATAGTAGTTGCTACGGAATAACAAAATATTTTGATGATAAGTTATCCTTGAGAGGAAAACATTATAATATGGTTAGTAAAGAGGATGTTGAAACACTATTATCAATTGATTCGAATCTTACAAATGAAAATATGCTTAGTAAAGTGTTTGGACACTTTCTCGATCGTTAAGGAGGAAAAGGTATGATAGGCGGATTAGAAATGGATCAATTAGCGAAAATCAAAGTCATCGGATTAGGTGGCGGTGGTGGAAACGCTATTAATCGAATGGTAGAATCTGGTGTTAAAGGGGTAGAATTTATTGCTGCTAATACCGATTTACAAGTTTTAAATACTTCAAAAGCAGATGTTAAAATTCAAATTGGGGCTACTCTTACTGATGGGTTAGGTGCTGGAGGAAAACCAGAAGTTGGAAAAGAATCTGCCGTTGAATCTAAGAAAGAAATTGAAGATGCTCTTAGTGGAGCTGATATGGTATTTATTACAGCCGGAATGGGTGGAGGTACTGGAACAGGTGCTGCTGCTGTTGTTGCAGAGATTGCTCAAGGGCTTGGAGCTTTAACGGTTGCCATTGTTACAAAACCATTTTCTTTTGAAGGAAAAAGAAGAATGGAAAATGCTTTGGCTGGAATTGAAGAATTAAAGAAACATGTCGATACTTTAATTGTTATTCCAAATGATCGTTTAAGAGAGATTATTGATAAGTCTACTCCAATGTTAGAAGCTTTTAAAGAAGTTGATAATGTTCTTCGTCGAGGAGTTCAATCTATATCTGATTTGATTGCTGTTGTTGGACTTGTTAACTTGGACTTTGCGGATGTTAAAGCTGTTATGGAAAAGAGTGGACGCGCTATTATCGGTATTGGTATTGGTATGGGTGAAGATAGAGCTTTAGAAGCTGCTAAACAAGCGGTTTCTTCTCCATTATTGGAAACTTCTATTGAAGGAGCTACCGATGCGATTATCAATATTACTGGTGGAGTAAACTTAACGTTATTTGAAGCAGAGCAAGCAGCTGAAGTGGTACGTAGTGCTGCTAATACAGATATTAATACTATCTTTGGTTCTGTTATTAATGAAAACTTAAATGATGAAGTTATTGTTACTGTTATTGCAACAGGATTTGATAAATCTAAGAAAGCGGAACCAGTTGATAATTCTTATCCAGTTGGTAATACACAACCTTCTAGAAGAATTCCAACTCGTGAAGATTATTCTTATCAACCAGAAGTTCTTCAAGCGGATGATGACGATGATTCAGGATCTATGAATAGTAATGTAGATATTGAAATGCCATCTTTCTTAAGAGATAGAAATTTTTAAAGAATGTGAGAACATTCTTTTTTTTTGTGGTTTATTGTGATATATTTTACTAGAGGGATATTATGATAACGATATTAGATATTAGTGGTTGTACCTCTCCGGCTTTGGGGATGTCCTTATCTGTTTTGAAAAGAATTTTAAATCTGATTCAAATAATGGTTCCCATCTTATTGATGATTTCTTTCATTTTGAATTTGATTAAGTTGGTAGCGAATCCGGAGGATAAAAAATTATTACCTAAAATTAAAAATGCGGTTTTAGCGACGGTCATTGTTTTTTTTATTCCGGTATTTGTGGATGTTGTGATGAATATGCTTGGAAGCTCTTTTTCGGTTAGTGCCTGTTGGAAAAGTATCTCGACTCCTTCTGGATCTTCTCATTATGTGGATCCTTATCAAACTAAGAAATCTCAAATTATTACGAATCCTTCGGATTATGAAAAAGGAGAGAAAGGTAGGTCTTTAGGAGTTGCGGAGGGGGTTAATTCTGGAAAAAGTGGAAATATGACTTATTATGTTTATTTACCTCCTGATGCTACTACTAATATGCCTTTATTGGTTTGGCTTCATGGAGATGGGGCTAGTGAGAGTGGACCTCAGAATTCTTCTTTAGGAAAAACGGCTGCTAGTGCTGGATATCCGGCTATTGTGGTTCAACCTTATTCTCCTCGTTTAGGTAGTTCTTCTAATCCTGGATGGTTTGAAGGAGGACATTTGTCTGAAGTAAAGTCTATTGTGGATGAGGTATGTCAAAAATATAATTGTGATAAAACGAATATTAATGTAGGAGGGCATTCTCGAGGTGCCATTGGTGCTTGGATGATGGTAAGTTCCTATCCTAATTTCTTTCATGCAGCAGCTCCTATCAGTTGTTGTTCTGGAAGAGGTTTTCAACCTAGTCATTTTTCTGGCGTAAAAGTATGGGCTATGCGTGGCACGGGAGCAGGAAGTGGCTCTAGTAGTGATGATACTTATGGAAGGTGTATGCAGAGAGATGTTAATTCAATAAAGCCTTATGCGAAAGAATGGAAGTATACTATTTTGCCTCGTACTTCTCATGGCGAAGCAATGGGAAATGCTCGAGGAAATAAAGAAATGATGAAATTTATTTTTTCTAATTAAAAAAGCAACGAATTTGTTGCTTTTTTTAGTAATATGTTTTTTGTTCAAATTTCTTTTTATTTTCAGCTGCTTTAATAATTTGTGCTAAAATATTTAAGGCAATTTGCTCCGTTTTACGATCAATGTCTCGTAGAGGATTAAACTCTACTAAATCAAAGGATAAAATGTCTTTCATATGCTTTACTAAATATTCATTGATTTTCATGGCTTCTTCTTCGGATATTCCATCAAATTCTGGGATAGATACTCCTGGTGCTGTTTCTGGATCAATTACGTCTAGATCATAACTAATATGAATTCCTTTGGTTTTGTAACCAGCTATTTTGAAGGCTTCGTCCATGACTGCTTCAATTCCTTTTTCTTTGATATCTTGTGTCGTAAATACTGTTACTCCGGAATAACGTACATTATCTTTTTCAGCAGGATCAATGCTTCTTGCTCCTACAATAACGGTTTTGGATGCTTGAATTATTTTCCCATCATGATAATAGCGTAATTCTGGATTTTTGTATCCATTAATAGCGGCAAGAGGAAGACCGTGAATGTTTCCGGTAACCGTTGTTTCAAACGTATTATAATCTGTATGAGCATCAATCCAGATAATTCCTACATCAATGTTTGCTTTCGCAGATGCTAGGGCAGAAGCAATTGCTGCAGAATGATCTCCTCCAATCATAATTGGAAAGTATTCTTCTTTGATTTTTTCTACTATGTTTTTATATAGATTGGAATTGAATTTTTCAATTTCATATTCATTTTTTCTTCGATCGGATAAGTTTCGACTTTTAATAATTTCTTTATCTTGTGAAAACATCATGCTTTCTCCTTGATAAAAAGCTTGTAAGTCGTTCATTAATTGAATGGGTCCTAGAGAAGCTCCATCGATGTGTACTCCTAAGTCAGTTCCTGCTCCAAATATCATTGTTCTCATTTATAATCACCATATTCATTTTAACGTAAATTATGGTTCTTATCAAGGAAAAGTCTTTTATTCGAAAAAACTTTACTGTATAATACTTTTAGGTGATGATATGAAAAAATTAGAAGAATTATATCCCGGTATTGGAGTGGATATTTTAGTAAAAGGTATAAAAATTAATTCAAAAGAAGTGGAAGAAGGAGACTTGTTTGTCTGTACGAAGGGAGTTACCGTGGATCGTCATGACTTTATTGAAGAGGCTAAGAAAAATGGAGCCTGTGCTTTAATTGTTAGTCGTGATATTAAAGATCCAGATGTGCCAACGATTAAAGTACCTGATACGAACCGTGAACTTCCTTATTTGTGTCAAAAGTTTTATGATTATCCAGATCAAAAGTTAAAGATGATTGGAGTAACGGGAACGGATGGGAAAACGAGTGTAACGACTATTATTCAGACTTTAATTGGTAGTGATTTATGTGGATATATTGGGACGAATGGTCGAAGTTGTGCGGCCTTTACGGGAGATAATCCAAATACGACACCAGATGCTCAAAATTTGTATTTGTATTTAGATGAGTTTGTTCATTTTGGTTGCCAATATGCTTCTATTGAAACTTCTAGTGAAGCTTTCTTCCGTGGACGTTTACAAGCTATGAAATTTGATATATCTGCTTATACGAATATTACTTCTGAACATTTAAATATTCATGGATCTTTTGAAAACTACTTACAGTGTAAGTTAATGCTTTTTAAACAAACGAAAAAAGATGGATATTGTGTTTTAAATCATGATGATCCTTACTTTGAACAAGTAAAGGAGGCTTGCAATGGAAAGGTATTAACGTATGGTAAAGGGGAAGATAATGATTTACAAATTGTTTCTTTTCAATTGTTCCCAGATCATACGAATATAAAATATCGTTATAAGGGAGAAATCTTGGATGTAGAAAGTCCTATGATGGGAGACTTTAATGTTTATAATTTAGCTTGTGCTTTATTGTGTGTCGTAGCGGCTGGATTTCGTATGGATATGATTTTGAAAAAAGTTCAAAATATAAAAGTAAGTGGTCGATTAGAATTGTTAAATACCAATACTCCTTATTATGTTATGGTAGATTATGCGCATACTCCTAATGGAATCGCTAAGTTATTAAACTTTGTTCATACGTTAGATATAAATCGTAGTATCGTCGTTATTGGTCAAGCAGGGGAGAGAGATCCTTATAAAAGGCCAAAAGTTGGGAATGTTGTGGTTGAGAATGCTAGTTATGCAATCTTTACGTATGAAGATCCAAGAAGTGAAGATCCGATGGACATTTGCAATGACATTATTGCGGAATTAAAAGAGACTCATTCGAATTATGAAATTGTAATTGATCGTAGAAGTGCCATTGAAAAAGCTATTAATATGGCAGAAGCGAAAGATATGGTTTTAATTCTTGGTAAGGGAAATGAGACTTATGAAAAATTAAAAGATCAAACGATTTATTTTAATGATATTGAAGAAGCGTATAATGCGGTTGCTTCTCGTAAGATAAAAGAAGGAGTTCATTCATAGGAGTTGATAATATATGTATCAAATTCAGTATTCCATTTGGAATGAAAAAGATTTTCCGGGTTTTCAAAAAAAACTAGTGGATTTAGAGGAAGTCTCTAAAGCCTATTACCGTGATACTGCCGGAGGAAATCTGGCAGAAGCCCATTCCATTGATACGTTTTTGCATGATTTTGAATATTATTATTTGGCTCTTTTTAAGGCCCATTTGATTACCAAAGAGAACTTTCGAAATGTTTTGGATCAAATAAAAAAAGTAGTGGCTGTTAAGGTATTACCAAAAGATGCTAGAAAGTATTTTGCTTTAACGTATCAAAATCAAATCTATATTAATCCCGATTTAAAGCCAGTTCGCTCTTTAACACCGGATGATATGTATTTGATGGTTCATTCTCATGAACTAGGACATGTTATTAATAATCAATGGGTGGATGCTTCTTTTCATTATGCCAACACTTTATATCAAAATCCTAGAGTTCAGGGAATTTTGCGTAATATGGGACTTTCTTCCGCTTCCTATTTGAAAGATGGCTTTTGTTTGTTAGATGAAGTGGTGGTACAAGATGTTGCGGAGAGAGTTACTTATTTAAAGAAAGGTCAGGCAAGGCCTTTGATGGAGAGTCGTAATGATAAAGCTATCTTTGGGTTAAATTCTTATCGAACGAATTTTAATTTATATGGTGAATTTCAAAAGATTGCGGTTCGTTTTGCGAGAACACTTTCTTTTTTACATTGTGAAGTTCAAGATAGTGATGATGAAGTGCTCAGAAAACTCGATATTGCAGCTTTTCGTGGGGATTTTGTTGCGAGAATTGAAAGGGAATTAGAATTTCATCCGGATAAGATTGATAGTTTTGTCATTTTACTGGCTACTATGGGAAAAATTAAAGATAGTACTTATCAAATTATTGGATTAAGTGCTTCTAAAGGAAGTTCTGTCATTGTTAATTCTTATTTATCTCCTTTTGAACAAATTACGGACTCTTATACTAGTCCTTCTAAAAAAGGTTATTAGAAAAGAAATGATTCTTTTCTTTTTTTGCTTTTTATGAGAAATATTGCTATAATGATTCTGGTGAAATTATGGTTCGAAAAGTTTTAAAAATCATACTTGTGATTTTTTTTATGAGTGTTATTTTTGCTTTTTCTATGGATTCTGGAGATGCTTCTTCTAAGAAGAGTCATTCCATTGTCTTTACGATTAGTGAATTCTTTTTAAGAAGAGAATTAACAGAGCAGGAAAAAGAAACTTATGTTTTAAAATATAATAAGCCTCTTAGAAAATGTGCTCATTTTAGTATTTATTTTTTGCTTGGATTATCGTTTGCTAGTTTGCTTAAGGAATATTCGGTTTCTTCTAAAAATATACTTTTTTGGACAATTTTCTTTGTATTTTTTTATGCTTGTAGTGATGAGATTCATCAATTGTTTGTCGAAAGTAGGAGTGGAGAAATTCTCGATGTTTTCTTAGATACTTTTGGTGGAAGTTGTGCTAGTTATTTCTATACACTTATAAGGAGGAATTTTCATGAACAAGAAAAAACAACTTGCTAAAAACACGTTAATTATCTTTTTTGGAAGAGTTTGTACGCAATTAATATCTTTCTTTTTATTACCTCTTTATACTTCTTATTTGGCTACTAGTGAATATGGAGTCGTGGATTTAATTCAGACGTATGTTACTTTATTAGTTCCTATTATTACGTTAGAGTTAGAGATGAGTATTTTCCGTTATTTGATTGATTCTCGAAAGAGTGCGGCTAATACCAAGCAATTGATGAGTATTGACTTTTATATATTGGGAATTAGCTTAACGGTATTTAGTATTCTTTATTTGATTGTTACTTGTTTTGTTACCGTACCATTCCGATTCTTAATATTAGTAGATATTATTGTTTGTGTTTTATCTGGAAACTTTTTACAAGTTGCGCGAGGTTTTGGGAGAACGGTCGATTATTCGATTAGTTGTATTTTAACGGGTCTTACGACGGTTGTTTCTAATATTATTTTGATTTGTTTTGTACATATGCAAGCAGAGGGTATGATTTTATCCATGGCTCTTGCTAATTTTGTTTGTAGTGCTTATTTGTTCTTCCGTTTGAAGTTGTATCGTCAAATTGATTTTCAATTAGTGGATCATTCTTTAATTAAGGAAATGTATCAATATTCGATTCCTTTGATTCCGAATGGAATTAGTTGGTGGATTGTGAATGTTAGTGATCGTACGATTATTTCTTTTATTTTAGGAGCTGGAGCTAATGGATTATATGCTATTAGTAATAAGTTTCCAACTATAATTAGTAGTTTAACGGGAGTTTTTAATCTTAGTTGGAGTGAGAGTGCTGCTTTGCATATTAATAGTCCAGATCGAGATGAATTCTTCTCTGATATTATGAATACGGTTATGAAACTATTTACTTCTTTAGGAGTGGGAATGCTTGCTTGTATGCCATTTGCTTTTCCTATTTTAATTGATACAAAATATCAGGAAGCGTATCTCTATATTCCTTTCTTAGTATTAGGTGTTGTTTTTAATGTAGCTATTTGTTTGTATAGTCAAGTATATCTTGCTAAGAAATTATCAAAGCAGGTTGCTTCTACGGCTGTTTTAGGGGCTATTATAAATATTGTTATTAATTTATTGTTTGTTCGAAAGATCGGATTATATGCTGCTGCTATTTCAACCACTATTTCTTATTTTGTTATGATGATTTATCGACATATAGATTTAAAAAAGTATATTTCGATTCGTTTGGAAAAGGGATTTGTTTGGAAGACCATTCTTATCTTTGGCTTTACCATTGCTTTATACTATTACAATCATTTATACTTGAACATTTTAAACTTAATTGTTGCTTGCTTTTATGCTTTTTTCTTGAATCGTACCTTTTTACGAGAAACTTGGAAAACGATTCAAGCCAAACTTCCTATTTTAAAGAAGTCATAAGATAGACAAATTTAGACATATAATACTTTAGGTGATTATATGTTTTTATTTGAATTCATTCGAGGACTTTTTTGTTTTATGGGAAGTTATTCGAATGATGTTTTTTTAGAACCTCTCAGTAAAGAAGAGGAAGAAGTATGCATTTTGGGTAAAATGAAAGGGGATTTGGATTGCCGCAATCGATTGATTGAGCATAATCTTCGATTAGTGGCACATATCGCGAAAAAATATGAAAACTCTTATTATGATTTAGATGATTTAATTAGTATTGGAACCATTGGTTTGATTAAAGGGGTTGATACTTTCTCCCTTGAAAAAGGGGTTCGTATTACTACTTATTGTGCTCGTTGCATTGAAAATGAAATACTAATGTATTTTCGAAAAAACAATAAATATAGTAAAGATGTTTCAATTCATGAAGCTATTGGTTATGATAAAGATGGAAATGAGATTGCGATTCAAGATGTTTTACAAACGGAAGATGTGGATTTTTGTGATTCTATAGAATTAAAAGATAATATTGGGAAATTATATGAATATATGGATGTTTTAACGCCAAGAGAAAAAAAGATTATTATGCATCGTTATGGATTAGAAAATTGTGATGAAGAAACACAAAAAAGTATTTCTAAAAAAATGGGTATTTCTAGGAGTTATGTTTCTCGAATTGAAAAAAGAGCCTTAACGAAACTATTGAGAGAATTTCTTCGACGAAAGGAAGGCTTGTAATCTTTACAAAAAATGGATAATCTTATATAATTTCAGTTGAGAGTAGTGGTTGTATGAAAAATATTAATATTCGTCGTAGTTGGAATCGTTTTTGGAAAAGAAATACATTATTTCGTTGGAATGTTTTCCTTTCTATCGTAGTTGCTTGTATTTTATGTGTTCTTTTGGGATTGGGATATTATTTTTTCTTTCCTCAAATTCACTTAAAAGGAAAACATACGATTACATTGAATTATCAAGAAGAGTATAAAGAGGCAGGATATACGGCTACGGTTGGAAAAAAGGATATTACTTCACGAGTAAAGGTTAAAGGAAAAGTAGATTCTAATAAACTAGGTTCTTATGAACTTGATTATACGGTTCAATATCATAATTTTTCCAAAAAAGTAAAACGTATGGTTTTGGTAAAAGACTTAAAAAAACCTAAATTAGCAGTCGATGATAGTGATATTTATTTATGTCCAGGTGATGAGTTTGTACCAGAGAAAGTGGAGGCTACCGACAATTATGATGGAGACTTGTCGAGTAAGGTTGAGGCTAGTATTCGAAAAGACCGAGGAGCTGTTACGTATCGTGTAAAAGACAGTTCTGGAAATGAAAGGGAAGTTACTAAAAATATTTTATATCAAGATATTGAAGCGCCTGTTCTTACCTTAAATGGAGGAGAAGTTCTATATACTTTTTTGGATGAAGAATTCCATGATCCTGGTGTTAGTGTAGTCGATAATTGTTCGGATGATTTAAGTGGAAAAGTGGTCGTTCAGGGAAATGTTGATGTTCATACGTTAGGAGAGTATTCTCTTTCTTATCATGTGGAAGATTCAAGTGGAAATTCGGCAAGTATTTCTCGTACGGTTATTGTTCGGGAACGCAAGGGGATTATTTATTTAACCTTTGATGATGGACCAAACGATGGTACTACCAATGTTATTTTGGATATTTTAAAAGAAGAAGGAGTAAAGGCAACTTTCTTTGTTACGGGAAAAGGACCAGATGAACTTATCAAACGAGAATATGAGGAAGGACATACGGTTGCTTTACATACAAATACTCATAATTATGCTTATGTTTATTCTTCTGCTGATGCTTATTTTGAAGATTTATATGCGGTTCAGAATCGAGTTAAGAATATTACAGGACAGGAGAGTTTTATTATTCGTTTTCCTGGAGGTAGTAGTAATACGATCAGTAGAAGATATTGTGTTGGTATTATGAGTTATTTAACACAGGAAGTGTTAAGAAGAGGTTTCCGTTATTATGATTGGAATGTTTCTAGTGGAGATGCTGGAAATACAACGGATCCAAATGAAGTTTATAATAATGTAGTGAATGGATTGAGATCAGATCGTGAGAATATGGTTTTAATGCATGATATCAAAACTTATACTCGTGATGCTGTCCGTAATATTATTCGCTATGGAAAAGAAAATGGATACATTTTTGAGAAAATTACGATGGATACCGAGATGGTTACTCAAAGAGTAGGGAATTAGACAAAATTCTTAATTTCGTGTATAATACCGTAGGAGTGATGGACATGGGAATTTTTAAACCAAGTATATATCAAAAAACAATCTTTGATATTCCTTATCAAAAATTAAAAGAAGAAGGAATTCGTTGCTTGATTTTTGACTTGGATAATACGTTGGGATTAATTTCTCATAAAAATTGTCCAGAGGAAGCCAAACAACTTATCAAAAAACTCCAAAAAGATTTTACGGTATTGATTTGTTCTAATAATACTCGTAAACGTTTAAAACCTTATTTAGAGGATTTGGGAGTAGAAGGTGTTGCTTGGAGTATGAAACCTTCTATTAAAGGTTTATTGCAAATTAAAAACAAGTACCATTTTTACAAAAAAGAAATGTGTATAATTGGAGATCAAATTGTGACGGATATCTTAGCGGGAAAAAGATTTCATATTAAAACAGTTTTGGTAGATCCGTTAGGAGAAAAAGATTTGAAAATTACAGGTTTGAATCGTAAAATCGAAGCCCGTATTATCAAACGTTACGAAAAAAAAGGAATATTTGAGCGAGGGAACTATTATGGATAAAGAAAAAAGGTGTTTAGGGTGTGGTGTCTTACTGCAAGATGAGAATGTTTTGTTGGAAGGATATACTACGAATCTTGAAAATGATATTTGTCAAAGATGTTTTCGTATGAAAAACTATGGTGAATATCAAGTCGTTACGAAATCCAATGACGAGTATTTAAATATATTAAAACAGGTAGCTGAGACAAAAGATTTGGTTCTTTATATTACGGATTTGGTAAATCTTGAAAAGAACTTGGAAGAGATTCGTAATTTATTACCAAATAAAATGATTTTAGTGTTAAATAAAAAAGATGTTTTTCCAAAGTCTGTAAAAGAACAAAAACTCATTCAATATTTGGATTCTAAAAATCTTCATTTTGAGGAAGTAATCGTAATTTCGGTTAATAAAAACTATAATATGGATTATCTATGGAAACGTATTAAGTTTTACCAAACTAGTAAGAATGTATATGTTGTTGGACATACAAATGCTGGTAAGAGTAGTTTGATTAATAAATTGATTCAAAATTATTCGGATCATCAACAAGAATTGACTATGAGTCCTTTGCCTTCTACTACTTTGAATACGGTGACGATTGAAATTGATGAACATTTGACACTTATTGATACTCCAGGGCTAGTCGATACTGGTTCTATGTTGAATCATGTGGATGAGAAAATGGTCAAGAAAATTTCTGTAAAGAAAGAGATAAAACCAAGAACCTATCAACTTCGTAAGAATCAATCTATTGTGATTGAAAATTTAGTAAGAATTGATTATGTTGAGGGTGAAAAAAATAGTTTTACTTTATTTTTATCCAATGATTTGAAAGTAAAACGTTTATTAAATTTAACCAATAATTCTGATTTAAAAGATTTAAATAAAACGACTTATAATGTTGGCTATGAGGAAGATTTGGTTATTAGTGGATTAGGATTTATTAAGATTGTCAATAAAGGCGTTATTGACTTATATATGGATAAGGATGTTGATTCCTTTCTTCGCAAGAGTTTAATCTAATGTAAAGCAATTTGAAAAAATTGCTTTTTTTTCTCTTTTTTGGATTGAAACCCAGTATAATGGATATGATAAGAAGTAGGTGAGTATATGAGTAAAACTCGTAAGATTTTAATTTTTGTGGTCCTTATTGCGATTATTGGTTTATTAGGTTTTGGATATTTTAGTATTTCTGATTATTCTGTTCGTCTAAAAGAAAATAATTCTAAAGAGCCAGAAGAAAACGTAGAGGAAGAAGAGAAAGAGACTCAGGAGTCTGTAAGTTATGAAAAAGAACTTTCTGATAAATTAATTGCGATTGGAGAAGACATCTATAATAATCGAGAATATAAGATAGATCTTTATCTTAGTGATAATGGAGCTTATTTTATTACGATGGAGCAATTGCGTGATTCTTTCCAATATGATATTTCTACTTTTGTTGGGGAAGATGGTATTGCTTGCGATTACCATTTGTCAGGAATCTTTATTGATCCGGATCATAAAATGAACGTTGAATATATAAAATACAATGTTCCCGTTGTCCCCGTTTTTGCTGGATGTTTATCTGCTTAAGGATCTTTCCGAAAGGAAAGATTTTTTTTATTTGTAAAGAAATGTAAAACTTCTAAAAAAAACTTTTTTGAACTTTACAAAAAGAAAGGATTTGTGTAATATTAGAGTAGGTAGTGGTTGAATGTGGTGAAAAGTGGGGGATGTTTATGTTTATAGGAGAATATCATCATACGATTGACGAAAAGGGAAGAATTATTATTCCTGCGAAATTTCGTGATTCTCTTGGTGAGAATTTTGTAATTACTCGTGGTATCGAAAATTGCCTTTTTGTCTATTCTCAAGAGAACTGGGCAAAAATAACCGATAAACTAAACTCTTTGCCTTTCACTAAAAAAGATGCGAGAACTTTTAATCGTTTCTTTATGTCAGGTGCTACAGATGTAGAATTGGATAAGCAAGGTCGTGTGAACCTTCCGGCCCCTCTTATTGCATATGCAAGTCTTATCAAAGACTGTGTCGTTATTGGCACGGGAGATCGCCTTGAAATATGGTCCCAAGAAGCTTGGGATGCCTTCTTTGATTCTACAAAAGAAAATATGTCAGACATAGCCGAAAATTTATTTAACGAGAGTGTGAACTTATGATGGAAAAACATATAAGTGTATTACTAAATGAATCTATTTCCTCCCTAAATTTAAAAGAAAATAGTATTATAGTAGATGCGACACTTGGCTATGGTGGACATAGTAGTAACATCTTAGAAAGAATAAATATGGGGTATTTATTCGCCTTTGACCAAGATAGTGAAGCAATTCGGCATAGTACCGATCGTCTCTCTAAGGTCGGTACTAACTTCACTATCATCAAAAGCAATTTCGTCCATATGAAAGACGAATTAAATAAACTTGGTGTTGAAAAGGTGGACGGGGTGTTATTTGATTTAGGAGTCTCTTCCCCTCAATTGGATGAAGGGGAGAGAGGTTTTTCCTATCATGTGGATGCCAGACTTGATATGAGAATGGATCAAGATCAAGATTTAACGGCTTATGATGTTGTCAATACCTATTCGAAGGAAGAACTTTCTAGAATCTTTTTTCGATATGGAGAAGATAAATTTGCGAATAATATTGCGAAAAAAATTGTGGAGTATCGCCAAAATAAACCAATTGAATCTACTTTAGAATTGGTAGAGGTTATTAAAAGTGCTGTTCCTATGAAGTTTCGAATGGAAAAGCATCCTGCAAGGCAAATCTTTCAAGCTATTCGTATTGAAGTGAACCATGAGTTGGATGTGATAGAACCTGCTCTAGAACAAGCTCTTGAATTATTATCGGTTGGTGGTAGAGTAGCGGTTATTACCTTTCATTCTTTAGAAGATCGAATCGTAAAAAACTTCTTTAAAGAGAAATGTGAAATTGATCCAAAATTAAAAGGTATGCCAAATATACCAGAAGAGTATTTACCAGACTTTCGTTTGGTTGAAAATAAAGCAATTGTTCCAAGTGAGGAAGAACTTGAAAACAATCCAAGAGCTAGAAGCTCTAAATTACGTGTTATTGAAAGAATAAAATAGGAGATGGAAAAATGAAAACAGTTAAACAAAAGGTAAAAATATCAAAATTTGAACGATTATTATATTCTTTGGCTGTTTTTTTAGTTGTGATAGCTCCTATTTCTATTGTTTTTTTTAAAGCAACTTTAGCCAAAGTAAATTTTGAAGTAGAGAAGCAAAAGAAAGAAATTGAAATTCAAAAAAAGACGAATGAGTCGTTAGAAATGACCATTGATGAGTTGGCTTCCTTAACAAAGATTCAAGAAGTTGCAGAAGAACAAGGATTGAGTTATAATAATAATAATATAAGATCCGTTCAAGATCATTAATTACTAGGAAGTGAGATCCGTGAAAAAGAAGAGAAAAAATACCATAAGATATTCGAAAATATTGATTTTTGGTTCTCTTCTTTTATTTTGCCTTATGATTGGAAGAGTAATTCAACTAGGTATTTCCACGGAAATTGATGGTATTAATTTACAAAAACTAGCTAGTAAAAGAACCACTCGTACGGATATAGAACCCGCTAAAAGAGGAACGATTTATTCCGTTAATGGAGAAGCTCTTGCTCAAACAGTATCTTCTTATACATTAATCGCTTATTTAGATCCAAAACGTACTACTAATGAAAAAAAACCGCAACATGTTATTAACAAAGAAGAGACGGCTGAGAAATTAGCTCCTATTTTGGGAATGGAAAAAGAAGAAATTCTTTATTATCTTTCGAAAGAAAATTTATATCAAACAGAATTTGGGGTAAAAGGGAAAGGATTAACAGAACTTGTTAAAAAGCAAATTGATGATTTGAATTTACCAGGTCTTGGTTTTATTGAAACTTTTAAAAGATATTATCCAAAAGGAAATTTTGCTTCTTATACATTGGGATATACGAAAGCAACTAGTGATGAAGATTCTACTATTAAAGGGGAAATGGGAATTGAGAAGCAATATAATGAAATTTTAAAGGGAGAAGATGGTTATACTCGCTATCAAAAGGATTTACAAGGATATCGAATTGCTAATACTCCTGTGGATGTTAAAGATGCGATTCAAGGAAAAGATATTTATTTAACGATTGATGAAAATATTCAATTTTTCTTGGAGCAAGCTTTGCATAATTCCGATCGGGATTATGATTGGGAATGGTTTCATGTGACGATTTTAGATGCAAAAACAGGGGCTGTTCTTGCTACGTCTACTTCTCCTGCTTTCGATCCAAATGTACGAGATATTACGAATTATTTGGATATGATGGTTTCTGCTCCTTATGAGCCAGGAAGTACTATGAAGACGTTTACTTATATGGCTGCTATGGAAAATGGTGTTTATGATGGTACCGAAACTTATAAATCCGGTGTTTATGTAACGTCTGATGGAACGGAAATTGGGGACTGGAATCGTAATGGATGGGGTTATATTACTTTTGATAAAGGTTATGCTATGAGTAGTAACGTAGGAGTTATTAATATGATAAGTCGTCACATGTCTAGTGTGATGCTTCGTCAGTATTTCCGTAAATTGGGATTTGGTCGTAAGACGGGTATTGAATTACCAAATGAATCGAAAGGAAATTTAGAGTTTAAATATGAGACCGAAATTTACAATGCTGGATTTGGACAGGGAATTACGACTACCCCCATTCAGAATGTAAAAGCTATGACTCCTCTTACCAATGATGGTATGTTATTAGAACCTTATATTATTTCTAAAATTGTTGATTCCGATACTGGGGAAGTTATTTTAGAAAATGAAAGAGAAGAAATTGAGAGAGTGGCTTCTACTGCTACCGTTCAGAAAATGATTCAACTTATGGATGATTGCGTCAATGGAATTGGTAATACCGGAAGTGGTTATCGAATCGAAAGTGGAGAATTAATTGGAAAAACGGGAACGGCTCAAATTGCTAATGAAAATGGCGGAGGTTATTTGTCTGGAAAAGAAGATATCATTTCCTCTTTCGCTGGTATCTATCCAAAAAGTAATCCACAAATCATCATTTATGCTTCTGTTAAAAGACCTAGTGGAGGTAGTCAAAAACCGGTTAGCAATGCTGTTAAAGAAATTGTTCAGAATGTTTCTAAATATTATGGAAATCAGGACTTTGAAATCTCTACGTTAGAAGTTCATTCGATAGAACTTCCTAATTTTTCTAATCAAAAAGTGGAGAATGCCAAAGTTACTTTGGATTCTTTAGGAGTACGTTATGTTCTTTTAGGAAATGGAGATAAAGTTATTAAACAATCTCCAAGTAGTTTTGATACGATTACGAATTTAGATGTTGTTTATTTCATTACGAATGATCCTGCACAAACGGTTCCCAATGTTACAGGTTTATCTTCCAAGGTCGCAAAAGATATTTTACAAAAACTTGGTTTGAAAGTAAGTCTAGATGGAGTTGGCTATGTTACCTCTCAATCTATAGCCGAGGGCACTCCTATTGTCGAAGGTATGGAAATTCAACTTGTTTTAGCTCCTCGATATTTGACGGAGTAGTTTATGGAGAAAAAGATAATAATCTTATTGGAAATTTTATTTGTCTTAGGAGCGTTAGGATATTATACCGTTCGAGAATTAATCCCTGAGTACCGAGAGAGTCAAGGCTCTAGTGATGCGTTTTTAAAAGTTAATGAATACCAAACTATGATGGAGATAGAAGTGGATCAGTCGATTCGGTTTGCTCTTGTATTAAATTCAGATGAGACCTTGATTCATTTGTTCTTTTTTCATCCAAATTGTGAATGCCTTTATAATCAAAACTTGGAAGGGAAATCGTTAAAAGAAGGAATTCAGCAATTGATACCAATTTTGATTCAAAATGATTTCTTAAAGACAAACTCACGAATCTTTATTACTCACTATTCGGATGATTATTATTCTGATTTTCTTTCTTTCTTCCAAGAAACACTCCGTAAGTATGATGTTATTGCTACGATGGAAGAAAAGGAAAATACATTATCCAATCTTTGCCAAGAATTTGAATTATCCACTTCTTCCAGTGATCGTTCTATGCTACGAAGTTTGGATTTTTATTCCAAAGAATTCATTCGTGTTTTTAAAAATCATTTACAAAAAACCTCTATTTCTAGTGAAAGTGGAGAATTAAGTGATCACACAGTTTTACATTATGGGAATATTGTTTATCAAAAAATGGAGAATATGGTGAGAGAACAGCAGATTCGGATGGCAGAAAAAAATGATCCTAGAATAGATCTTACGGCTATCGAAGCTAGAGATTCGTATTCTTATTATCCAACGGCTAATAGTTGGTATTATGTTATGGATGGGCATATTTATGCTTATCTTGAATTTGTAGATCAATCTCAAGTATATTCCGTTTGCTATATGGGTTCGATTGATCAGGTAAAGGAAGGTGAATGTTCGTGAAGAGAATGATTCGGGTACGTAATAGTATTATTTTAGTGTTGTCCTTCTGTGTTGTTTTCCTAAGTGTCGGTTTTATTGTGTTATCGATCCATTTAAAGCAAAAAATAGAGGAAGAACATTCTTTTGATGTTTCTTTTGTGGATATTAAGAAATCCTCTTCTATTATGGGGTCGACGATTGAGCCACTAGGAAACGCAGAAATCACTCAACAAAAAAAAGAAATTGATTTTTCTTTTACTTTGTATTCCGTTCATGACGAAATTATCTATTTAGCGACGATTCAAAATAATGGCTCTTTACCTGCTGAAATAGTGGATATTGTAGAATCTCCTGATTATCATAATAGTCGTTTGGAAAAATTGATTAGTCCGGTTCAAATTACTCTTTCGGATGTAAAAGGAAAAATCATTCCTCCTGGTGAAGAATTACAATTAAAAATATCTGTATACTATAATCCAAGTTCTTCTACTGGAAAAAAATCTTTTGACTATAAAATCGCTTTGATTACAAAATCTAGAACCTAAGGGTTCTTTTTTTATGAGTTGACATTTATTGACAAAGAATGAGATTTTGCTATAATGGTAATAGTATAGGATGTGTTGATATGAAACGTAGAAAATGGTTATTAATCCTTTTAATCCTTTTTATTTTAGTAGCATTTGCTTTTATAGGGGTTGGACTTTATTTTAATCGCTTGTCAAAGCCTAGTGCTATCTTTGGAAAAGTGGTAGATGAAGTTAGCAGTAACGTTTTAAAATATACAAAAGTGGATAATGCTCTTGTTGTGGGAGATAAATTTACCATTGGTGGAGATTTAAAATTTGAAGTAGATAGTGAGTATCACTGGAATCGCTATTATACGGATTTAGATAGTGCTAAAACGTATAATACCTTGGTAAATTTAAATCAGATGAATACTTCTTTTCTTATAAAACAAGATAAGAGTAAGAAAACATCTTATTTGGATATTCATAGTTTGTTAGGAGAACAAGATTTCTTTTTCTATAAATTGTTTGTTACCAATTCTACTCAGTATTTTTATTTGGATGGGGTAGCGGATACTTATGTAAATGATGGAACTTGCAATTACTTTGAAACATTAGGAGAAGAAATTACTACAAAGGATAATATTGATTATTTGAATCAGTTCTTGGTGGATTCCATTAAAAGACAAATGAAGGATGAATATTTCCAAAACTATGTTGTAAATCAAATGATTGATGATAAAGAGAAAAATGTCAATCAGATATCCATTCGTTTTACCGATTCTATGATTCATACTTTGTTAAAGGGAATTTTAAAAGATTTAAAAGAGGATCCTGGAGCTTTTAAGATATTAAGTAATATTGATTCTAATTTTTCTCGCTATAAAGTGAAGGATGAACAAACCTTTTTAGCAAAAGAAGAGTCTTATACTTTGAATATCTATACTACCAAAATTCTTTATACTCCTTTAAAATTTGAATTATTACACTTAAATGGAGATTCTAAGAGTTTGGTTGTATATGAAGGAAATTATTCTTCTGGAACCATTTATTATTCTGAGGATGATAAAGTGTTATATCAAATGCCTGTTAAGAATTCTAGTCATCAATTTTTGGTTGATATTCAGGATACTAGAGGAAATCATTTAGGAGAAGTTCGCCTTGAAAAAAATCAACATAACGTGAACTTTAATTATTCCTTAGATGTTGATGATGTAAAGTATGATATTGTTTATTCTTCTAAATTTGATTCTATTACAAAAAAGAAATCTTATCAGAATGAGAAAAAACTTTCTTTTAAGATTATTGATCATAAAGAAAGTCGACTTAATGGAACGGTTCTTTTGAATTATAAAGTGGAAAATGTTGCGAAGATTGAAGAAGACATATCGGATGCTATTTTAAAATCTAGTTTAACAGAAGAACAGATGAATTTATATAATACAAAAATAGAGACTATTAAAACAAGATTGGAGCAATAATATGGATAAGAAGAAAAAGAAAAATAGAATGAAGGAAAAATCTTTTTGGGAGCAAGATGGGGTTTTAAAAATTGTCTTTGGATTACTAATTGTAGTTGTATTGATTTTAACTGTTTTGGTTTTCCAAAAGAATCAAGATTCTAAAAAGGAAGTATCTTCTGACTTGGTCATTCCTATTGTGGGTGAAAATACAGATTTTGCTTTTAATATTAATGCTCTTGCTTTATCTAATTCCGATGAATATGTATTTAAAATTACAAATTATCAAAAAGATACTATCAATGATGACACTATCTCTTATGAGGTTCAAATATTGAATAAAACGAATGCTGTGATTGAAGTTACAAAAGATGATGAGGAGAAGGATTTAATGCAAGATCAGGCTTCTACTATTATCGTAGGAGAGAATATTCCAGGAGGAGAGAAGTTTGATACTTATTATCATGTAAAAATGATTCAAACTACGGCGTTAGACTCAAAAGAATTTATTCAAGTTAAGATAGAAGCCAAAGAACAGTGATTTTTAAATTCGATTTTTATCGAATTTTTTTTGTTTTAACAACCCTTTCAAATTGACTTTTTGTTCTTGGAATGATAAACTGTAATAGTATAGTAGAGTAAGTTGGAGGATTATGTATGAATAGGAATATAGAAAATGAAAAGATACAACTTGAAAAAGATGGAAAAATGGTAGATTGTGATATATTATTTACTTTCGATAGCGAAGATACGATGAAATCTTATGTTGGATATACGGATCATACAGTAGCTCCTAACGGTAGAAAAAATATTTATGTATCGGCTTATAATCCATTGAATACGAACATGCAATTGGAAAATATAACAGATCAAAAAGAACTTGCGATGATTTATGAAGTGTTAAGACAATTCGATGAGGAAGCAAATGCATAGTAGGGTGGTGATGATATGAATTCTAAAGAAGAAAGACAAGAGTTATTTTCTGGAACGTTGGTATTAGATAGTTTCAGAAGGAGTCCAGAAGAACAAAAATCTAGAATTATTCAAATGATGAGGCTTGCTGGTGTAGAGGTAGGAGATGAATCTACTCTTGAGATTGGCTATGAAGGAGCTGATGATCAAGATGGTATTTCGGAAACAGCTCAAACGAAATTTGTTGTATACCGTGTTCTTAAAAAAGATCAAGAAGATGAAAAAGAAATTCTTCGAGAAGAAGATTTGTCTGATATCTTGCAAGAATTGAAGGAATTAAGAGCGAAGTTAGCAGTTACCCAAAGTGGACAAGAGAGAGCGGCTTTAATTGAAAGAATTTCTGAAAGAACATCGGAGTTAGAGGCTTCTGTTGCTCAATCTACAAAAATGGATGAGGCATTTCAAGAAGAATTAGATGCTTTGGATAAACAAATTCGTGATTTACAAAGTGAATTAAAGAATAAAGCTTTGGAATATGAAGCTTCTTATAATCGTTTACAAGCCGTAATTGATGAACAAAAAGCTCGTTTAGAAAATTCTGGATTGTTGTCTGAAGAAGAATTAGCTGCTCTACGTGAATTTTATGCTTCTAAGAAATTAGAAGAAAATGAAAAATCTATTGTGATTAAACAACAAATTGAAGAACAAAAGAAATTATTAACTTCTTTGAAAAGAAGAAAAAATAAAATTGAAAGAGATATGGAGATGGCAGAAGCTCTTGGTATATCCGTTGCTGAGTTAACGGAAATCAATGCGGCTTTAAATAAGAGAACTATTTTAAATGCCATTTTCGAGAAAAAAGGACTTGCGGATATTGTAAGCAAAAAAGCTTCTGAAAGAACTCCTGAAGAAAAACAAACATTAAAAGAAGCCAAAGAGGAGATTTTTAAAGAAATTAGTGCCTTAAAGGCAGCAAATGAATCGGTATCGGCTTTAGATGCTATTCAAACTCTTTATTCTGTATCGGTTCAATATAGAGCTGGTCAAAAGCCAAAAACTTTATTGGTTAAAGAAAGACAATTGAATAATATTCGTCAGCATTCTAAAAAGATTCCTGAGAAGATTATTAATGATACTATGGTTCAACATTATACTCCTGGTAGTAAACCAGAAGATTTAAAAAATGTGGTTGAAGGAATGCATAGTGTTGCGGTAGAAGTAGAAGATCGAAAAGAAGTAGTAGAACGTGTTACTTTCTTTAAGGATATGGATAATAACGGACAATTATATGCACGAGATTATACGATGAAGCGTTTCCATTTGGTTCCTATCGGAGATGAGACGAAAATTGAAGGAGCTACTTGTTATCCAATTGATTTAGAGGATGCTGAATATATTATGAAGAATTCCGATAATCAATATTCTCCTTATCAAATGTCTGTTGAGGAAGTTCATTTAGGTATTCATGATGATATTACTCGTGAAGTAGCAGAAGAAATGATTCAGGAAGCTCGCGATGTTCAAGAACAAATTCTTCTTTATACGGATTTAGATCAAAATAATCGCAAATACGTTCGTAAATATGCCCTTACTCGTTTTAATTTAGTTCCAACGGGTGAGGAAGTCAGAATTGATGGGGCTTCTTTTTATCCAATCGAGGAAGAGGATGCTAGCTATATTATTGGAAATATGAATAATCAATATTCTCCTTATACAGTAGCATTTCGTGAGATTCATTTAGGAAATACCGTTCAAAAGGTGGAAGAAAAAACGGTTTTACCAAAAGTAGAAGAGTCTAGAGGATTGGAAGAAGTAATTCTTCTATATCGCGATAAAAATAATGGTAATGATGCTTATGTTAATAAATATGCTCTTGCTCGTTTCCATATCGTTCCTGTTGGAGAAGAAATTAAAATTGATGGAAAAGCTTGTTATCACATTGATAATGATGATGTTTCCTTTATTGTACATAATGCGGAAAATCAATATTCTCCTTATCGTGTGGATATAAAAGATGTTGAATTACAAAAACCAAAGGTAGTGGTTCCAGAAGAAATGGAAGAAGAAGAAATTACTTTCTATCGAAATGTAGAAAATACCAATTTAATCTATGCAAATGCTCATATTCTATTACGTTATGGTATTAATCCAACTGGTAAACTAATTCGTATTAATGGAATTAACAGTTATCAGATTAGTGAAAAAGATTATCAAAAGATTTGTGAGCAAGCAAAAGCAAAAGAAAATACTAAAGTTAATATTCGTTATGAAGGAATTCGTATTCTGCGTAAAGAGTCAAAAGAAGTTCCTAAACAGAATACTACTGGAAGAGTGGAAGAAATTCTTAGTAAAATTACCAATTCGTTGGGTGAACCAGTAGAGGAAGAAGTCAAAGCTTATCGACCAATGCATTTGAAGGCTTCTAAGAAGTTTATTCAAGAATTACAATCTGGAGAATGGGTTTATAATGTTATTCACTATGTTCCTACGGTTGGTAAAGCTACCTATGAATTTTTAGAAAATCTTTCTCATGATCTTATGAATTCTGGATTTGGAAATGAAGGACTAAAAGAATTAGATAAGAGAATGAAGAGTCTATTAAGTGAAGAAGATATGGATACTTTATTTAAAGAATATTCTTCTAGTTCTCTAAAAAAACATTTTAATAATCCGGTAAATCGTGTGATTATAGGTCGTTTGAAAGATTATGGAATGGATCGAATTCAAAAAATTGATCAATCCCTTCAAAAAGATTATTTAGAGTTATATTCTTTATTAGGACAAGTTAAATCTTTAGAAACAAAGATTGGTTCTGGTAAATTGTTAGAAGAAGAACGATTTGCTTATCATAATGCACGTAAAAAGCTTATGGAGAGTGCAAGTTACTGTATTCGTGGAATCATGGAGAGTAGAAAAGCAGCTGAGGTATTATTATCTACGGAGATTCCAGGTATTAAACAAGCTTTTGAAGAAGGCAATTATGCTTTTATTCGTGGAGGAATGAGAGATGTTAATGCTTTGGATTCTGAGTTAAAACAGCGTTACCATGAATATCATCAAGAATTTGAGGATGCTTTAGGAAATGGCGATGTTGAAGCAATCGTATCTGGTTTCTTAGGTTCTGAAAGTTGTTTCTTTAAGAGACCAGATGTTGCGAGAAGTTTAGTGGGTCGTAGAAGTGTAGGAACCAAGTATTGTAGTTCCTTTGCGGAAGAGTATCACTTCCATGACGATGAATTTATGAGAGATATGTTTACTAGTGTTGCGGTTTCTTCTGCGATTGTAAGGGCTCGTTATCATGCTGATGCAAAAGGAGAAGTTGCTCATAGCCTTCAAGATATTATGAATCGTTATGGTAGAGGAGCTGTTCAAGCGGATCAAGCTTTGGAAGAAATTGCCATTGTTGCTCGTTCTGCCTATGATTCCTTAGATAAAACCATTGGAGATGTTGTAGAAAGCTTAGATCCTTCTAAATATGATCGTAGAGCAATTCGTTCAACGATGGTAGCTTTATCCAATCGGGCTGAAGCTTTGGGAGATATGAATGAATCTCTTCCAGAAATGACCGTTGTTTCCTCTCTTCCAAATGATGCAAGAGAAGCTTTATTTTCTGAAATTGGTTCTTATGCCTTAGCAGTGTTGGTTGCTTCTCAAATGGATCAAAAATATTATAAAAAGTCATCTTTGAATGATATGTTACGAGAAGTTCCTAAAGTAGAGGAATCATCTACAAAAGTTTATTAAAAGAGTATTAAAAATACTCTTTTTCTTTACTATTTTTTAGAAACCATTTATGATAATTATGAGGTGATTGTTATCGTACTTATATGGTATCCAAAGTGTTCTACTTGTCAAAAGGCTAAGCGTTTTTTAGAAGAGAAGAAATTATCTTTTTCTACTAGAGATATTGTTTTGGAATCCTTAGGGGAGAAAGAACTTTCCGAGATTATTTCTCGGAGTGGACAGGATATTCAAAAGTTCTTTAATACGAGTGGAATGAAGTATCGGGAATATCATTTAAAAGAAAAAATTCCTACTCTTAGTGAGAAGGAGAAAATTCATCTATTAGCAAGTGATGGAATGTTAGTAAAACGACCAATTCTTTTGACAGATTCTGAAGTTTTGGTTGGTTTTCGAGAAAAAGAATGGAGTGAAAGAATATGAAAATTGTAAAATGCCATAGTGGCAATATTATGCTTGTTTTAAAAGAAGTTAGTGAGGTGGAAGATAAAGCCATTCGTGCCAATGAAGTAGATGCTTCTTTTGAAAAGCATGTTCCTCAGTATGAAATTCTAGGGGATCAAGTAGAAATATTTGTAAATCATGTTATGGAAGAAGATCATTATATTGAATGGATTTTAGTGGATTATGGAGAAAAACAAGTGATTCAACATTTTGTTCCTGGAGATGATCCTAGAGTAACGGTTCCTTATCAAGAGGGAATGAAAGCTTATAGTTATTGCAATAAACATAGTCTTTGGGCTAATGAAGAAATTCATTCTTAGGAGGAGTTATGAATAATCCGAAATATCATAAAAAACAACGTATATTAGGAGCGGTTTTATCTAGCTTATTTTATAGTTTATTTTGTTTGGTTCCCATGATCGGTATTATTGCTGGACAAATATTCGCTGATGATAAAATGCCTTGGGTACTCTTTATTTGGATTCTTGTTTTCTTTGGTATTTTTTTAGGAGCAATTTGGGTTAGTTTATTCTTTCGTATTCGTGAGATTGAAAGCGGAGAAGAACAAGAAGCCAGTAAATATTAGAAAGGAGGGATTCTATGATTCTTGTTACAACGGATTATGTTGCAGGACATGACATTAAAGAAAGCTTGGGAGTTGTCAAAGGAGAAATCGTTCAATCTAAAAATATTGGACGTGATTTTATGGCAGGGATGAAAACCATTGTAGGAGGAGAAATTGGTGGCTATACCGAAATGATTCGGGAAGCTAGACAAATCGCTACTAAGCGTATGGTAGATGAAGCAGAAGCTTTAGGAGCAGATGCTGTTGTCGGAGTTCGATATGGTTCTTCAGCTGTTATGCAAGGTGCTGCTGAAATTATTGTTTATGGAACTGCTGTTAAATTAAAATAATAAAGCAAGAAAAAAAGTCTTGCTTTTTTTTTTAGAATATGATATGTTGAATTCGACGTTTTTGCAATTAAGCTAGATATTCTATGACCCGGGTCATTGGAATATGTGGCTTTTTTGCGTTGGAAGGAGTGTGAAATTAAAAATGTCATTCATCGAGGTTAAACAGATATCAAAAACTTTCCGAGTTGCTAAGAAAAAAAGCGGACTCAAGGAATCTATAAAATCTTTCTTTAAGAGAGAGTATATAGATGTGAAAGCAGTAGAAGATATTTCTTTTTCCATCGATAAAGGAGAGATCGTTGGTTACATTGGACCAAACGGAGCTGGTAAAAGTACTACTATTAAAATTCTTAGTGGTATTCTAATACCAGATTCTGGACAGTGTCGTATTGCTAATATGACACCTTGGAAAAATCGAACCAAATATGTCAAAAATATCGGTGTAGTCTTTGGACAAAGAAGTCAACTTTGGTGGGATATTCCTGCAGAAGATACTTTTGATTTGTTAAAAGACATCTATGAGATACCAGAAGAAGAATATCAAGCTACTAAGGAAGACTTAATTCAACGATTAAATCTTCAAGATATCATAAACATTCCTGTTCGACAATTAAGTTTAGGACAGAGAATGCGCTGTGAAATTGCAGCAAGTCTATTGCACAATCCAGATATATTATTTTTGGATGAACCAACGATAGGCTTAGATGCTGTATCCAAACAGTTGGTTAGAGACTTTATTAAAAAGTTGAATCGTGAAAAACACACGACAATCCTTTTAACAAGTCACGATATGTCTGATATTACATCACTCGCAAAACGAATCATTTTGATTGGAAAGGGAAAGGTTTTATACGATGGAAGTTTAAAGAAACTTCAAAATCGCTATGAAACCGAAAAGTATGTTTTCTTAAAAACGAATGATACATTAAATATTCGTCATAAAGGAATTAAACAAAAGACCAAAAATAAAGAGGGATATGATTTGGTAATCGATACTAGACTACTTAGTATTTCGGATTTGCTAAATATAGTATCGAAAAAGATTACAATTGACGATGTTGAAATTGATCACGAAGATATTGATAATATTATTGTAAAATTATACGAGGATTATAAGATTTGAAAGCTTATCTTACATACTTCAAGTTAAAGTTCATTAGTGGTCTTCAATATCGTGCAGCTGCTTGGGCTGGTATTGCTACTCAATTCTTCTTTGGTTTTGTTTACATTATGGTTTATATTGCTTTTTATGATTCTGGCGGTAGTAATTTACCGATGCAGTTATCCGAAGTCGTTACTTATCTTTGGTTAAACCAAGCTTTTCTTGCTTTGGTCAATCAATTTAGTCGAGATCAAGAATTATTTAAGTTAATCAAAGAAGGAGGAATCTCTTACGAATTGGCCCGCCCAAAAGACTTAT
This sequence comes from uncultured Caryophanales bacterium, assembly GCA_946539445.1. Taxonomy (GTDB): domain Bacteria; phylum Bacillota_I; class Bacilli_A; order RF39; family UBA660; genus UBA3789. The sequence goes on along the minus strand of CAMNHK010000002.1, from coordinate 40,584 downwards.
ACTTCATGTGGTATTTCAAGATTATTGGACAACGCTTAGCCAATGTTACATTACGTTTTATTCCTTTAATTATCGTAACTGCTTTACTTCCATATCCATTTCATTTTGGCTTACCAAGTTCTTTTTCTCATTTCCTATTATTTCTTCTTTCTTTAGGAATGGGAACTCTATTGGTAACGGCTTTATCGGTTTTATATCCCATAATTACTTTACTTACTATGAACGAAAAAGGAATTGTAAATCTTATTATTACTTTAGCGGATATTTTATCCGGTATTGTCGTTCCTATTCCTTTCTTTCCAATCTTTTTACAAAAAATATCTAGTTTTTTGCCATTCCAATATATTAGCGATTTACCATTTCGTATCTATGTTGGAAATGTATCTATCGAAAACGGTCTGTTTGGAGTTGTTATTCAATTTATTTGGGTAGTATTGTTAATACTATTTGGTCACTTCTTAATGAAGAAAAATTTACGAAGAGTGGTTGTTCAAGGAGGATAAATGAAAATTTATTTTAAATCACTTGGTATGCATTTAAAAGGTGAATTAGAATATCGAGTGAATTTCATTTTATCTTTTCTTTCCCAAATACTTGTATTTTTTACTTATTATTTTGTAATTTTGGCATTATTTACAAAATTTGATCATATCAAAGGTTTTACTTTGTATGAAGTGTTGTTTTGTTTTTCTATTATTCAATTTGGATTTTCTTTTAATGAAGTTTTTGCTAGAGGAGTGGATCGCTTTGATAATTTAATTATTCAAGGTGGATTTGATCGATTGCTATTAAGGCCTCAAAATATTGTTTTACAAGTTCTTTGTAGTGATAGTGATTTTGTCAAAGCTTCTCGTTTAATACAAGCAATTATTGTAATGATTATTGCTTTATGTCATTTGACGATTCCTTGGAATTTTATGAGAGTTTTCACGGTATTATTAATGTTATTATCTAGTTGTGTCATTTTCTTTGGAATTTTCTTAATGGCGGCTTCTTATTGTTTTTTCACCGTTCAAGGATTGGAAGTAAGAAATGTATTTACTGATGGTGGGAAACATATGGCTCAATATCCTATTGGAGTATTTACTAAGGGATTTGTTCTATTCTTTACTTTTGTGATTCCTTATGCTTTCGTTAATTATTATCCATTGTTGTATGTTTTAGGAAGAACGGATAATCTTCTATATGCCTTTTCACCTTTACTTGTATTATTCTATTTAATACCATGTGTTTTGGTATTTTATTGGGGAATGAAAAGATATGCTAGTGTAGGATCTTAAGCCTACACTTTTTTTATGCTCTATGTTATAATTTGAATAGGGTGATACATATGAAATTAATCGCAGCGAAATGTCCATCTTGTGGTGCCAATATCGAAGTGGATCGTAGCTTAAAAATTACGAAATGTGACTATTGTCATACGGAGATTATGGTTGAGGAAGCCATTGAAAATTTATTGAAAGTTGAATTAAAAGATACTCCTACTTTTGAAAATTACTTAAAACTAGGAAATCGTTATTTTGATAATCAAGAATTTGAAGAGGCTTATAAAGCCTTTTCCAAAGCGGAAGAAATTGAGCCTGATAATCCATATGTTGTCCTACGTCGTGGACTATGTCGAACTTTGATTTCGGAATATAATTCTTTGGATGTTCGTTCCGCTGTTAATGGGATGAAAAATGCTTATGAATTAATGACAAAGATGAAACTATCTAGAGAAAAGATTAATCAATGTATTAATGATACGGGAGCTACATTATATGCTACTAAAAAATATGTAGTAGATGTTTATAATCGGAATAAACTTAATAAAGAACAGACAAAAGGATATATTGAACGTTTGGAAGCTTGTTTGGATGGGTATTATTATCTGGACCAAATTGTAGAAGGGGACAGTGCTTTAGAAGGGCGTATTGTTTCTAGTATTGTTGAGATAATTGATATCATTTTAGGAAATGCAAATACTGCCAAATATCAATTGAGTAGTTCTTATGTTACAGAATTGAAACAAACAAGACAGAAATATGCCAATCGGCTAGGAAATAATCTTCAAACGGCACCTAAATTTGCCCCTAAAGAAAAAGTTGTTGGAGTGGAGAAGAAGACTTCGATTATTTGGGATATTTTATGTTATATTATGATATTTTTCTTATTTATTCTTTTTTTAGGATCTATTTTTAATAAAGAAAGTTTAATCATTATCTTTTTGTGGTTTCTTAGTATGATTAGTTTTCTTCCTTTTTTGAAGAAAAAACTTATGAAACAATATGGTAGTAATATGGGAATTGTTGTGATTGTAGTTCGAATTGTTTTAGTGCTTACTACTCTAATCCTTTTTTCGATGAGTCCGCCTATATTTGCGGGAGAATATCATGGAAAAGAGGGTGAAGTCCTTACGATTCAAGATGGAAAGCTTTCGATTGTTTCTTCGGATTCTAAGTTTTCTGGAACTTATAGTAGTGAAATTGTAGGAGACGATTATTATATCTATGTAAAGGATGATCATACGAACGAAGAGAGAGCCTATCGTTATCGTTCTAATGATGAGGGAGGAAGTCTTTGCTTATTAGAGAATGATCAGTGTACTACTTTATACTTACCAGTTTCTTAAAGAGGTTTTACCTCTTTTTCTTTTTATAAGAAGAAATTATAACATTTGACTTTTTTATAAAAGAACTCTATAATAAATGCTCAAGGGGGATGTATATGAATACGGATTATAATTTATATAAGATATTCTTATACTTATACGAAGAAAAAAGTATTTCTAAAACCGCTAGTAAATTATATGTTTCTCAACCAGCTATTAGTTATAGTTTAAAAGAATTGGAGAATCAGCTGGGATATACTTTATTTTATCGTAATTCCAAAGGAATTGAACCAACCATGGAAGCTGTGGAATTGTATGGTTATATTTCGACTGCTTTTCATATTTTGAATGATGCAGAAGAACATATTAAGAATTTAAATCAATTGAATATTGGTTGTATTCGTGTGGGAATTCCCGCTACGATTGGAAACTATTATTTGATTCCTATTTTATCGAAATTTCATTCTGAATATCCAGGAGTTCATTTTGAAATTATTAGTAAACCTTCTTTAGAATTAATTGAGATGTTAGAAACTAGAAAAATTGATTTTGTTATCGATGTATTTCCTTTCAATAGTTCCAAAAATGTTTCGAAGCTTTCTCTTGGAAAACTTTCAAATTGTTTTGTTTACTCTAAGAAAAAACATAAAGATTGGAAAATATCCTCTTTAGAAGATTTAGGTAAATATCCGTTAATTTTTCCGAATACGTTATCGGCTTCTAGAGTGAAATTAGAAGAATTCTTTGAACATAAAAATATAAAAGTTACTTCTTCTTTTGAAGCTAGTTCTGAAATTATGTTAGAGATGGTACGAGAAGGAATGGGTATTGGTTATTTTCCGAAAGAAATACTAGAAAAACAAATGGATTCAGAAGATTATGAGATTTTATCCTTTGAAGATTTACCCGTTATGGATATTCAATGCAATTACTTAAGTGAATTTTTAACAGCGGCCTCTCATAAATTTATTGATATGTTACAAATAAAAGAGTGATACTTTCACTCTTTTTTTCATATGTTTTTTTGAGGTGATTTTTTGTTTTTTCAAAAAATACATAAACGAATTAAGATTTTATTCTTGATTTTTTTTCTCCCTTTTTTAGCTGTTATTTTGCGAGTCATTTATATTCAAGTGTTTGAGTATCAAAAATTAAATACTTTGGCTCAGGATTTATGGAGTCGTAATTTAGAAATAGAAGCCGATCGAGGAAAAATATACGATCGAAATGGTGTGGTATTAGCAGATAATTTAACAACCTCTTCTTTGGTTTTGATTCCAAGTCAAATTCAAAATCCAGAGGAAGTAGCCAAAAGCATTGCGCCTATTTTAGGAGTTTCCGAAGAAGAAATGCTTCGTCATGTGACAAAGAAAACATCTATTGAGAGAGTTCATCCAGAAGGAAGAAGACTTTCCTTTGAGGTAGCGGATGCCATTCAAGCTTTAGGATATGATGGTGTTTATTTAGTAAAAGAGTCGAAACGTTATTATCCTTATGGAGATTTACTTTCTCATACTCTTGGATATGTTGGAATTGATAATCAAGGACTGGCTGGTTTGGAATATCAATATGATTCTTATTTAAAAGGGAAGAATGGAGCGATTCAGTATTTTAGTGATGCCCATGGAAATCGATTGAATTTAAGTGATGTTTATCAAGCACCTTCTGCTGGGATGAATATTCATTTAACCATTGATATTGAAATTCAAAAATCGTTGGAGAGAGAAATGAAAAATATTCAGGATATGTTTTCTCCTGATATGGCATTAGCAGTGGTGGTTCAACCAAAAACAGGAGAAATACTAGGAATATCTTCTTATCCCGATTATAATCCAAATGAATATCAAAAGTATGAAACAAGTGTTTTAAGTCGTAATTTACCTATTTGGGCATCCTATGAGCCAGGTAGTACTTTTAAAGTGGTAACTATGGCTGCTGCTGTAGAAGAAGGAGTTGTCGATATTATCAATGACCATTTTTTTGATTCTGGAAAAGTAAATGTCGATGGGAGTGTTTTAAAGTGCTGGAAAGCCGGTGGACATGGAGATCAGACCTTTTTACAAGTCCTTCAAAATTCTTGTAATCCAGGATTTGTAAAGTTGGGACAACTTCTTGGAAAAGAGAGATTGTTTTCTTATATTACAAAATTTGGATTTGGAGAAAAAACAGGGATTGATTTAAATGGAGAAGGAACTGGTATCTTATTTCCTCCTGAAAAAATTGGAAATGTTGAACTGGCAACTACCGCATTTGGGCAAGGGATCAGTGTAACTCCCATTCAGCAAGTAATGGCTGTGTCTGCTGTTGTGAATGGCGGATATTTATATACTCCTTTTGTGGTAAAGGAGATTAGTGATAATACGAATACGGTTTATCAAGAGTTTTCCAAAACACTTCGTAGGAGAGTCATTCAATCCAGTACTTCGGCTACAATGCGAATGGCGTTAGAAAGCGTGGTTGCGAAGGGTGGAGGGAAAAGTGCCTATATTGAAGGATATCGAATTGGCGGAAAAACGGGAACGGCTCAAAAAAGTGAAAATGGTCATTATTTAGTGAATAATTATATTATGAGTTTTATGTCTGTTGTACCTGCCAATGATCCAGAAGCGGTTTTTTATTTGGCTATCGATAATCCGAAGAATACGGCGATGCTTTCCAGTTATACAACGACTCCCATCGCTAGAAGAGTTTTGTTGGATATTATTGAAAGTTTAAAAATTCCGAGGCAAGAAGATGGTATGCCGAAAGATTGGGAATGGACGGATCCAGTGACGTATGAAGTTCCCAATGTGATTGGAAAAAGTTTTGAGGAAGCGAAAAAACTTCTTTGTAATTTTGAAATAGTTTCTTCCGGAGAAGGAGATACTGTTTACGAGCAAACACCAAAAGCAGGAGAAAAACTGGAAGATCGTGGCAAGGTTCGTATCTTATTAAAATAGTAATAGATAGAGTAGGAAAAATGTGGTAAAATGAGTCGTAGGTGATACTATGAACGAGACCATAGGAGAAAAAGGCGGATATCAAGATCGTAGACGGATGATGCGTATTCAACAAGAACAGAAAGATCGTTTGGAGGAATTGGAAGAAGAGTCTATTTCTGAATTAGAAAAACAAGTACAAAAAAAACAACGTTTTGTTCTGATTCAAACGATTCCTATCGTACTAGCTGGTGGTGTTATCCAAACCCTTTTAAAAAATAAAAATAAGAAAACTAGTAAGTCTACTAATTGGGTTGCAACCGAAGAGAAGGAAGAAAAAGAAAAACCTCAGACGATTTCTGTGACATTAGGAGATGGTAGAAAAAAAACAATATCGGTTGTAGTGCCTAGTATTTTGGAAGATGTACCAGAGAATATAGAGATTCTTGCAGAAGTTCCCGAAAAAGTAGAAGATCACCAAATCCTTTTAGAAGACGGGTATGTGCGTGATTCGGAATTTGGTATTATTTCGAAAGAGACGCAAGAAAAAATAGAAGATTTAAAGATACAAACTATGATTCGTTCTTATGAAGATGAATTAAAAGACATTCGTTATGATTTGCGGCGACTTCTATTTGATTTTCATGTTTTAGTGGAGGAAGAAAAAGATACTCATAAAAGTGCGGAAGCAGAAAAATTATTGAAGGAATTATCCGATTTAATTCAGAGAATGGAAGAATTGGAGAGAAGAATTCAAATCGAAGATTATCAGAAATATGACAATAATTATTTATATACCTTAATCGAAGAATATCTTCATGATTATCCTGATAAAAAAGCTATTTCTACTATTAAAAATACTGCTTTCTATGAATCCATTTCTCGAAAAATAGAGGATTTTCATAAACAAACAGAAACTTTTCAAAAAAAGGTGGAAGAGGAGAAGGAAGCTTTTGAAAAAAGAGAAAAAGACTTTCAAAAAATGAAAGAGGAAGCTTATCGCTTTAAACATTTAAATCAAGAATTTAGACAGTTTCAGACCCAACAAGAACGTCTATTACGAGAAGTTCAGGAAAAGGTTTCAAACGCTGTATCTGTTTCTGAAAAAGTAAGAGTAGAAGCAGAAGCCCTTTCTCTTCAAAGTCGTAAACTTATGAGACTTCTTACTCTTTCTATGGTTCTTCCAGGAGTTCGTGGGGCTCGACATACAGCTTTATCTACAGCAGCTTATCTTTATTTTATGAATCAGTTATTACAACCAAAAATGGTATCGAAAAAGTATAAAGTTATTGATGTCGAAGATTATCGTTTTCAAATTGAAAGTAGTATTCAAGAAATATCGAAAACTTCCAATTATCTTTTGAAAACAGAACATGAAATTCAGAAGATGATGGGAAAAATTAAACACGATTTTCAAGATTATTTTGGAGTATATCCAGAATGTGATGAACTATATCATAATTTGGAGAATATTTTGAATGATATTCAAGAGAGAGAATATGAAATTCAAAAAATAAAAGATCAACAAGAATTAGAATTGTCTAAGAATGAAGCAAAAATTCTAACAAAAGGAGAATATCCAATGTAAACAAATGTAAAAAGGGGTTTCCCTATCATATTTTTTTGTTAACTATGATATAATAGTTTGTGAATGGAGTGAGAAAATGTTATTACTTACAAAAGCTATTTTTGCAATTATGATTGGTTTTCTATCTTCTGTCGTTTTAGGACTTTTTATGTTACCTATTTTGAAAAAATTGCGATTAGGACAAAAAATTTCTATTTTTGTTGGAGAAGCTCATCGTAAGAAGGAAGGTACTCCAACCATGGGGGGACTTATCTTTATTATTCCAACGATTGTGGCGACCCTTGCTTTAATTGTTACGCAAAAGGTAACATATACTTCTAATTTAGGAATTGTTTTACTCGTTTTTTTAGGATATGCCATGATTGGTTTCTTAGATGATTTTTTATCCATTCGAAAAGGAAATAATGAAGGATTAACAACTTATCAAAAATTATTTATGCAAGTTTTAATTGCCATTGGCTTTTTCTATATTTATATGCGCAGTGGTGGTCAAACGGCTTGGGTTGTTGGAACTTTAAAAATTGATATTGAATTTGGTTGGCTTTATGGTCTTGCGATTCTGTTTATTTTAGTTGGAGCTAGTAACGCTGTTAATTTAACAGATGGGCTCGATGGGTTGGCTGGAGGTTTATCCGCTATTGCCTTTATCGCCTTTGCACTTATTTCTTTATCGGTTGGATTTGAGGATATTGGAATTTTTTGTTTAATCCTAGTAGGTAGCTTGATTGGATTTTTAATCTATAATACTTATCCTGCTAAAGTTTTTATGGGAGATACGGGATCTTTGGCACTTGGAGCTGTTATGGGAGCGATTGCTATTTTGACGCATCGTGAATTAACATTGTTGGTGGTTGCTTCTGTATTTGTGGTTGAAACATTGAGTGTTATTTTACAAACATTTTGGGTTCAAGTTTTACATCGCAAATTATTTTTAATGACTCCACTTCATCATCATTTTGAAAAACTAGGATGGTCTGAAAGTGATATTGTTAAATTATTTTGGGTTATTGGTTTAATATTATCCATGGCTGGTATATTATTTGGAGTTTGGGTTTAAAAGAGCAAATGCTCTTTTTTTCTTGCTTTTTTGGTATTATTCTGTATAATGAATATGAAAACTGTTTTCAAATTGGGGGCTTTATGAGAAATTCTTATCAAACAAAACAAAAAAGTGAATTGCTATCGTGTATTCAAAAACAAGTGGGTGAATTTACGATTCAAGATCTTTATGAAGCCACTTCCGGTAGTATAGGATTAACTACAATATACCGATATATTCATCAATTAATCGATGAAAGAAAAATTCTTTCTATGAAACAAGAAAATCAAATGGTATATTATCAATATTTAGAATCATGTAATTGTCAAAATCACTTTTACTTAAAATGTGAGAAGTGTGGTCAACTCATTCATGTCGATTGTGACTGGGTAGAGGAATTGGTTCATCATATTCAAAAAGATCATCAATTTCAATTAAATCGGGAACATATTATTATGAATGGGATTTGTCAAAAATGTCTTAAAAAAGGAGAAAATGTTGTATGTTAGATTGGATACTAGATGGGGTAGTCGATACCTTAAAACTACTTCCTTATCTTTGGATTACTTTTTTGATTCTTGAATTTTTAGAACATAAATTGACTAAGAAAAATGAATCTGTACTACGAAAAAGTCAAAAGTTTGGACCATTATTAGGAGGTCTATTAGGAGCATTGCCTCAGTGTGGTTTTAGTACTATGGCATCTTCTTTATTTTCTTCTAGAGTGATCACAACTGGTACTTTAATTGCGGTTTTTTTAGCGACCAGTGATGAAATGTTGCCTATTATGATTAGCGAGAAAGCTCCTGCTTTAGAGATGCTTTTCATTGTGGCTTTTAAAGTTTTCGTTGGTATTGTGGTTGGATTTATTGTAGATTTCCTTTATCATAGAAAGGATAAAAAGCAAGATATTCATCATTTGTGTGAAAAAGAGCATTGTGAGTGTGAAGAAGAAGGAATTCTTCTTTCTAGTATTAAGCATACCTTTAAAATTGCTTTCTTTATTTTAGCTGCCAATCTTATTTTGAACTATATTATTTTTATAGTAGGGGAAGATACTTTTCGAGAAGTATTGTTACAAAAAAATGTCTTACATTACTTTATCGCTAGTTTTGTTGGTTTGATTCCTAATTGTGCTAGTAGTGTAATTATGACGGAGTTATATTTGTCTAGGCTAATTACTATTGGAACTTTAATGTCTGGATTATTAACGGGTAGTGGAGTTGGTATTCTAGTATTATGGAAAGCAAATGAAAATAAAGGAGAAAATGCTACGATCTTATTTTTAATTTATTTCGTGGGTGTTTTTGTAGGAATCCTTGTCGATCTTTTTCTATCCATTTGAACTACTTTGTAGTTCTTTTTTTATGTTAATTTTTGGGAAAAGATGCTATACTAATAATAATGGAGGATATGATATGAAAGAAAATGTTTGGAAAACGTATACTAGTGAAGATGTTAATCGTTTAAATACGATTTGTGATGATTACCGTAAATTTTTGTCGGTTAGTAAGATTGAGCGAGAAGCGGTTCGTAATTCTATTGAACTGGCTCGTGAACATGGATTTCATGATTTAGAAGAATATATTGAAAGTGGTCGTGAATTGCATATAGGAGATAAAGTTTATGTAAATAATCGTGGTAAAGCCCTTGCACTATTTGTGATTGGGCAAGAAGATATCGTAAATGGAATGAATATCTTAGGTGCTCATATAGATTCCCCTCGATTGGATTTAAAAGCAAATCCTTTATATGAAGAAAAAGAATTTGCCTATTTTGATACTCATTATTATGGTGGTATTAAAAAATATCAATGGGTTACTCTTCCACTTGCTTTACATGGAGTTGTTGCTTTAAAAAATGGAGAAGTTATTCCTGTATGCATTGGGGAAGAAGAATCCGATCCTGTTGTTGGAATTACGGATTTACTTCCTCATTTGGGACAAGAACAAATGAAAAAAGAAGCTTCTAAAGTTATTGAAGGAGAGCAGTTAGATGTCTTAATTGGTAGTATGCCTCTTAAGGGAGAAGAAAAAGATGCTGTTAAAAAGAATGTTTTAGAGATATTAAAGAATCGTTATGGAATTGAAGAAGATGATTTCTTATCGGCTGAAATTGAAGTGGTTCCTGCAGGAAAAGCAAGAGACTTTGGACTTGATCGTTCTATGATTATGGGATATGGACAAGATGATAAGGTTTGTGCTTATGCCTCTTTAAGAGCTTTTTTAGAAGCTGGGTATTGTAAGAGAACGATTAGTTGTATTTTAGTCGACAAAGAAGAAATTGGTAGTGTTGGAGCAACGGGAATGGAATCTAGTTTCTATGAAAATGCAGTTATGGAAATATGTCAATTATTGGGTCATAAAGAATTAACCGCTACCAGTCGTTGCTTATCTCATTCTTATATGTTATCAAGTGATGTTAATGCAGCTTATGATCCTCTTTATAGTGATGTTATGGATGCGAGAAATTCTTCTTTCTTTAACTATGGAGTTGTTTTCTGCAAATATACTGGTAGTCGAGGAAAGAGTGGAAGTAATGATGCTAATGCAGAGTTTATTGCGAAAATTCGTGCTATTATGGATGATCATAAGGTTCGATTCCAAATCTCAGAACTTGGTAAAGTCGATATTGGTGGAGGAGGAACTATTGCTTACATTTTAGCCAATCGTAATGTTAATGTTATTGATTGTGGAGTAGGAGTTCTTAGTATGCATGCCCCTTGGGAAGTTACTTCTAAATCGGATATTTATGAGGCTTACAAATGCTATGTAGCCTTTTTACAAAATGCGTAAAGGAGACTATCGTCTTCTTTACTTTTTTTATGAAAAATGATAGTATTACAATAGGTGATGATATGAAAAAGTTAAGATATTTAGGAATTGTTTTATTAGGAATGTTTTTGTTTACTCCAGGAGTTTTTGCCGATGAATCAAAAGATGGTGGTGGGTTTTCTATTATTCCTTCTGATGTGACTATTTGTTCGGTTGAGTGTGATTATACAACTCTTGATTCCTTCTTATCTGATGTAGAAGATGGAGCTTTTGAAGTGGATTATGTACATGCTCAAATTCTTGATGAAAGTGTACAAATATCTTCCAGTCATACTATTTCAAAGAATATATATTTATCTTTTGAAAAGAATACTGGGACTCTTCAAGGGAACAATGTTGTTTTAACGACTTCTGGATCGATTGCTATTGGTGGTCGCAATCTTGAGATTACGGATTTAACGATTGTTTCTACTCAAACTGGAATTGAACCTTATGTTTTAGAGTTAAATGCTGAGAATGTTCATCTAAATCATTTGTATTTGTCTTATACTGGTGAGAGGGCTTGTGGTGCCCTTAACTACGGAATTATTAATAATAGTAATAACTTTTCGATTGAAAACTCTACCATTGAAAATTTTGGAAGTGCCATTATTTGTGGGCGCTCAACACCTCCTGCTATTGACAATGATTTTGATGACGTTACTAATGATTACAGTATTTTTCCTAAGGACTTAATAGTAGGAAATGATGAATCTTCTAATGGAAATATGAGCATCGATTCTTGTATTTTAAATAACAATGATTTATCGGCTGTTATATTAGATTCATTTTATTCCTCTATTTCAAATTCTAAGTTAACTTCTTGCTTTCTTTTAGGAGATTTTACGATTGAAGAGAATAATGAAATGGGTGATATGGTTTTAAAATATGTAGATTTAGGTGCAAGGATGGAGGAACCTATTTATTGTGCGGAAGGACCATTTATTTATTCTTCTCTTCAAGAACCGATTGAACATTCTCCTGGCTATATTCCAACAACTATTCGTTTATCTAAAAAAATTTCTGTTGATTTAAATCATACGAAAGAGATTCAAGATATGTTGAAATACTTCCGAGATGAGTCATCAAAAGAAAACTTTACTTTTGAAATCCTTCCTGGTGGTAGAGAAGGTGTTGCTACTGTAGATAATGGTAAAATTTCCATTCTTCGTACAGGTGATGTTTCTATTCAAGCAACTAATGGTTCTACTCATGAAACTTACACCTTACATCTTCATGTGTCCCAACCAGTAATTAATCCATCTACTGGATATTTCAGAATTCTATTATTTTTTGGAGTTTTAATTCTTTCTTTAGGAATTGGAAGTTTTGCTTATAAAAAAGCACATAAATAACCCATTTTGGGTTATTTTTTTTTATCTTGCATATATTTTTATTAGGTGAGGGGAATGAGTCGAAAGAATCAACTATTATTAGCTGTTTTGTGCTTGTGTATTTTTGGATTATTGATGGTATATTCTTCTTCTAGTATTTGGGCGGATTATAAGTTTCATGATTCTTTTCATTATGTGAAATATCAATCTTTCTTTTTTTTGATTGGTTTTCTTATTATGATGATTCTTTCAAATATTCCATATTCTTTTTATGAGAAAAAAGTAAATTGGATTTTATTTACTTGTTTTTTTCTTTTGGTAGCGGTATTAATTCCAGGTATTGGTAGTATTCGAAATGGAAGTAGGAGTTGGTTTGGAATTGGATCTTTAGGAATTCAGCCAAGTGAAGCTGCTAAGATAGGAATTATTATGTTTACAAGCCATTATTTATCGATTAGTGAGTCTTTTATTCAAAGTTACAGAAAAGGAGTATTTCCTATTCTTTTTATTACTCTGTGTTTCTTTGGACTCATTATGTTACAGCCAGATTTAGGAACGGGTGTTATATTATTTTTATCGGTTTTATCCTTGTTATTTATTGCGGGAGTTGACTTAAAATTTTTTCTTGGTGGGGGAGTCCTCGGAGTGGTTGGACTTGTTGGCTTGATTGTAGTAGCTCCTTATCGAATGCAAAGAATTCTTTCTTTTTTAGATCCTTGGAAAGATGCTTTAGGGACTGGATTTCAAATGATTCAAAGTTTATATGCGATTGGGCCAGGAGGATTGCTGGGAGTTGGCTTTTTACACTCGATTCAAAAACATTTTTATTTACCAGAACCTCAAACGGATTTTATTTTTTCGGTGATTGCGGAGGAGTTTGGTGTAATAGGGGTTCTTTTTGTTGTTTGTTTATTTGTTTGGATTTGGTGGCAAGGGATTCATATTTCTTTAGAATGTTCCGATTTATTTGGAAAGTATTTATCTTTTGGAATTGTCTTTCAATTGTTGTTTCAAACGGCATTAAACTTGATGGTGGTTGTTGGGCTAATTCCTGTTACAGGAGTTACTCTTCCTTTCCTTAGTTATGGAGGGTCATCTTTGTTGATAAGTATGTCTAGTATTGGAATTTTGATGAATATTTCTAAAAATGGGTCAAAGAAAAAAGTGTGAAATTCACACTTTTAACTAACCATACTAATAAATTCTTGCATTGTGATATCACTATGGATTGGATATCTTGGTATTAAATATTTGTTATTATTACGATTGGCTTTTCTCATACCACCTACAAAGGCAACTTTGAATCCGGTATCTTTTATCGCTTGAATCGCTGTATCACTGGTCATATAGAATGGGAAACAGAAAGAATCTGCATTACCAATGATATCCAAGGATTTTTGTAAGTCTTCTTTGGCTTTTTCATAGGTTGCACAGTTTAGTTGTCCTCTTCCACAAGTTCCATATAAGTGCATATCATAGGTATGAGATTGAATGGTTAGGTTAGGAGAACGATAGTTTTCAATATCCCACCAACCAGCAATTAAGAATAGAGTTCCTTGCATGTTGTATTCTTCTAGTAGTGGATTTAGTTTGTTTCCATTATGAAGACCTGTTCCCATAGCACCATCATCTACGGTAATTAATACGGATTTTTCTGGTAATTCAATTTGACCATACATCCAACGAACGAATTCATTCATCGTTAAGGTTTTGTATCCATTGTCTCTTAACCAATCTAGATGTTCTCTAAATTTTGATACTTCTAGACAGATTACTTCATTGCAACTTTCTCCTAGACTTGAATCATAGAAGAAATGATAATTTAGAACGGCAATTTTTTGATTTCCATAGCCTTCTTTTTGACTTGGTTCTATTTCTACTACATCTTCTCCTAAAGCCATTCTTAGTATATTGTCATTGGTTGTGTAACTCTTAACAAAATAACAATCTACATTTTCCAATCCATTTGGAAGGGCTTTTTTATTGGTTGCGGCATATTTTATTTCTGAGTTTTCTGGTAATTTTGTCATTTTAATACCGTTTTCTTCTATCACTTTTGTTAAGCTCTCATTTTCACTAGCTGTTAATAAGAAAATAGCTTTTTCTTTTAATTTTGCATGACCTTGTAAAAACTCTTTAAATTCTTCTTCTGTGATTGTATAATATCCAGCTTCTTTTAATAAATTTAAATGTTCTTGGAAAGTACTGGTTGGGGTACATCCTAAATCAAAGCAGGAATCTTCAATTTTTTCATAATATAGGGAACTAACATAAGTTGCGGGAATATCTTCTGTCTTTTTTTCTTTTTCTTTTATTTGTTTGTCCTTCTTTATTAATATATTTCGTTGAAGAAAATAAGTGTGATAGTATGACTCATCTTCTGCTTGAATTGGAAGAGTAATACTATTACTTAAATGGATAAGTTCTTTTTTATTTTCATCATAGATGGTACTTTCTTTTGGAGTTGTGATTTCTTTTTCAATGATGTAGTTTTTGTTTTCTTCTTCTTTGGAAGACTCTTTTTGTTTTTTAACATCTTTATATAAAATATAATAGTCACTGTTTTTTATTTTAAAATATTTTTGAGATGTATTTTTAATCTCTATTTTTTCTAATTCTAGGAAATTATTTTTTTCAATGGTTCCTATTTTCTTTCTTTTCGAATTGTATAAAAATGCTTTTTTATTGGTTATAACATAGGTATTATAATTCTTTTTCATGGTTTTCAGTGTTGTCTCTTTGGTTGTTTTTATTAAGAAGAATAGTCCAACAAAAAGTACTATTAGAAGTATAATTCCTACTATAATCCAACTCTTTTTCAATTTTATTTTTTTCTTTTTCTTTTCATTCTTTTCCATGTCTATCACCAATCCTAGTATAAGACATTTTTTCATTTTTCTCAACTTAAAAAATTATGTTATAATGAATTTGTTTAAGGAGAATTCATGAAACTAGATTTACATACTCATACAACTTATAGTGATGGAGAACTTACTCCTTTGGAAAATGCCTTCCGAGCAAAAAAACTTGGACTTGATGGAATTGCGATTACAGATCATGATAATATTGATTCTTGGTTAGATATTGACCAGGAGGAGATGCCAATTCCTGTTTGGAAGGGAATCGAAGTGTCTTCTTATCATAAAGATGCTAGTGTTCATGTTTTGGGTTATTATTTAGGAGAAGGAGAATACCAAGAACTATCTAATTATGTCAGACAAACGGCTTACGAACGCGTGGAAAGAATGAAAAAAATTCAGTCTTTATTGGAAAAACTTGGCATTGAACTTACAACGGATGAAATTATTCAAGAATCTCATGGAATTGTTGCTCGCCCTCATATTGCTCAAGCAATTTTAAAAAAGTATCCGGAGAGAGGATATACCAAAGATTCTATTTTTGATGATTTTTTGGGAGATAATGCTCCAGCTTATGTACCCGTTAATCGTTTTGCAACCGAAGATGCGGTTCAGTTGCTTCATCGAAATCATTGCTTGGCGGTTATTGCTCATCCATTAATTATTCGAAAGTTTGATTTTCGGGAATTAAAAGATTTGGGTATCGATGGATATGAGGGAGTTTATCATTATAAACATTCTAATCCGGAAGAAGTCATTCGTTTTGCGGAAGAAAATGGACTTCTTGTTACCGGAGGATCAGATTTCCATAATCCGAATGGACGAGATTCTATGGGAAAAGTATATATCGACGGTGAAAGAAGTAAGACATTTGTAAAAAGATTTCCTTGTTAGAAGTGTTTTGCTTCTTTTTTTATGGTATAATGTGTGTGTCAAAGGGAGTGGCTTTATGAATCAAGTTATTGTTATTGGAGGGGGACCTAGTGGAATCGTAGCAGCTATTTTTGCTAAACGTTCTAACAATCGTGTTCTTGTTTTGGAAAAGAATTCTCATCCTTTCAAGAAATTATTAATGACCGGAAATGGAAAATGTAATTATTTAAACGAGGTATATGGTCTTTCTAATTATCATAGTGAGAATATAGACATTGTAAATGAAATCCTTACTGATTCTAATATTCAAAATGTTCGTGATTTTTTTGATTTATTAGGGATTGTTCCGAAGATAAAAAATGGATATTATTATCCTTTTTCGAATCAAGCAACTACGATTCAAAATGTTTTAATAAAAGAAGCTAGTGATAGAGGAGTAGAGATTCTATGTGATTATTCCGTAGAAGATGTGGTTTTAGAACAAGATGGTTATAAAGTTATTACGAGTCATGGAGATTTTATAGCGAATCAAGTAGTTCTTGCTACCGGTTCTTGTGCGGCTCCTAAAACGGGTAGTGATGGTTGGGGCTATTCTCTTTTAGAACGTTTGGGTCATTCTCTTGTAAAACCATTACCAGCTTTGGTTCAATTAACCAGTAATTGTCCTTATTCTAAGATTTGGGATGGTGTTCGAAGTGATGTTTCTTTGGAACTCTTTGAAGATGGAAGGATGATTGCAAAAGAAGAAGGAGAAGTTCAATTAACTTCTTATGGAATTAGTGGTATTTGTACGTTTAATTTAAGTCATTTTGTTACAAGGGGATTAGATTCTTCTAAAAAAGAAGAAATTCATATTAACTTTGTTCCTTTTATTGAAACTCTTATCACTCCTTGGATGGAAGATTATAGTAGAAAGCATCCCAATAAATCGTTAAGAGAATTATTAGAAGGTTTTTTAAATTATAAAATTGTTGACGTGATATTAAGGAGTACCTCTTTCCAAAACAGAGAATCTTATTCTTCTTTAACGAAAGAAGAAAAAATTGTATTGTGTCATGCGCTTCGTTCTTTTTCGATGGAAATAACCGGTACAAAAGGATTTGATTCTTGTCAAGTATGTAATGGAGGTTTACGATTAGATGAGGTATCTTCTTCTACTATGGAGTCAAAAAAATTATCTGGATTTTATGTTGTGGGAGAACTACTTGATATGAATGGTAATTGTGGTGGCTACAATCTAACGACTTGTTGGATTAGTGGAATGTTAGCTGGAAAAAGTATAGGGGAATATTATGATTAGAGTAAGACAAATAAAAATATCCATTGAAAAAGAAGAAATGAGTGGTTTACGAGAAAAAATTGCTCGGAAACTTGGCATTCATTCTTCCCAAATAGAAGAGATAAAAATTCACAAAAAATCATTGGATGCTCGAGATAAAAAGAATATTCTTTGGGTTTATGATGTAGATGTAAAAACCTCTTTAGAAGAGATGATATTGAATCATAAAATAGATGGAGTTTTGCCAACTCCTGAGGAAGAATATGTTCTTCCAAAAGTAGGAAATCAAAAAGTGGGACCTATTGCGATTATTGGAAGTGGGCCAAGTGGATTGTTTTCGGCTTATCTGTTAGCAGAAGCTGGGTTTCATCCCGTTGTTTTTGAACGTGGTGAGAAAATGGAAGAACGCATTCAAACAGTTGAAAAATTCTTTCAATCTAATCAACTTAATCCAAATTCTAATGTTCAATTTGGAGAAGGGGGAGCTGGTACTTTTTCCGATGGCAAATTAAACACTTTGGTAAAAGATAAAGCAAATCGTTGTTCCAAAGTGTTTGATGTTTTTATTCAAAATGGTGCTCCTGAAGAAATTCGTTATTTGCAAAAACCTCATATAGGTACGGATATTTTACGAGATGTGATTGTTCGAATGAGAAAAAAAATTCTAGAAATGGGAGGAGAATTCCATTATCAGTCTACAGTTACTGATTTTATAATGGAAAATGGTGCTTTAAAAGGATTAGAAATTAATCATCAAGATGTTTTTTCTTGTGAAGTTGCTGTTCTTGCCATTGGACATTCTGCTAGAGATACTTTCCTAAAACTTTATGAAAGAGGTCTTTCCATGAAACCTAAAAATTTTGCAGTTGGAGTTCGTATTGAACATCTACAAGATATGATTAGTCAAAGTCAATATGGGGATTCTTATAAGGTTCTTCCTCCTGCTAGTTATAAAGTAACACATCAAACAAAGAAAGGTAGAGGAGTATATTCATTCTGTATGTGCCCAGGTGGTTTTGTTGTAAATGCTTCTTCGGAAGAAGGATGTTTGGCTGTTAATGGAATGAGTAATTATCATCGTGATGAGAAAAATGCAAATAGTGCTATTGTTGTTACGGTTGGACCAAAAGATTTTGGAAACGATTTATTTGCGGGAATGAAATTTCAAAGAGAATTAGAAAGAAAAGCCTATGAATTAGGAGAGGGCTTTATTCCCGTACAACTTTATGAAGACTTTGTTGCTAATCGTGTTTCGACTTGTTTTAAAGAAGTAGTTCCTAATACTAAAGGAAAAGTCGTTTTTGCGAATCTAAATGAATTATTTCCTGATTTTATTACGAATTCATTAAAAGAAGCTATTCCTGCTTTTGGAAGAAAGATTCGAGGATTTGATCGTGGAGATGCTATTTTGTTAGGAGTTGAGAGCCGTACTAGTTCTCCTATTATGATGGAGAGAGGAGAAGATGGAGTCTCTAATTTAAGAGGTATCTATCCTTGTGGCGAAGGAGCAGGACATGCTGGTGGTATTACAACAGCGGCAATGGATGGATTATTGGTTGCAGAAAAAATTATTGAAAAATATAAGCCTAATATCGATTAGGCTTTTTTTATACAAATTAATTGCATTTTTAGATGAAATTTTATATACTTAATTTAGTGTAGGAAACTTAGTTTTTTAGGATATTGTATCTCTATTTTAAGGAGTTTTTATGAGACGAAGAAAGTTTAAATATCGTTTTCGTTATAATCCAAAAAGATACTTTCTTTTTTGGTTTCTTTTTGTTGGCCTTGTAAGTTTATCTGTTGGTTATGCTATGTTAACACAAACATTAGAAATTGATGGAGTTTCTAAGATACAAGGTTCTACTTGGGATATTCACTTTGCCAATATTCAAGTGAATGCTAATAGTGTTATGCCAACATCTGCTGCCACCATTACAAATCCAACTACGGTTACTTTTGATGTTTCTTTAGGAGAAGCAGGAGACTTTTATGATTTTACGGTAGATGTTGTCAATAGTGGAACGTATAATGCGATGATAGATTCTTTTACGTTATTACCAGTTTTAACAGCGGAACAACAACAGTATTTAGAATATACGGTTACTTATTTAAATGGAGTAGAACTTGCACCGAAACAGAAGTTAGATGCAGGAACACAAGAAACATTAAAGGTTCATTTTGGCTATTTAACGTGTGAAGGAGACACTTGTCCAACGGAAGATTTAGATTTAGAAGTATCTGTTGAAATACAATATATTCAAGCCGATGGGACAGAAGAAGAAATTGGATCTTTATCCGTTACTTGTGAGGAGGGAACCTATTTACCAGCAAATTCAAGTGAATGTGTTCCTTGTGAAGTTGGAAATTATTGTCCTGGAGGTGACTACGATGTCGCTATGGTAGATATTCAAGGAAAAAGTCCATGTCCCGCAGGATCTTATCAAGATGAGACTGGAAAGTCTGTTTGTAAAGTGTGTGCGAATGGTAAAACAAGTTCCGCCGGAGCTACAGCTTCTTGTACTGCTAGCTGTAGTAATAATGCCAATGTTGGTGCTTGGGTAACTCCAACATGGAATGTAAATAAAGTGGATAATTCTTGTACAGCAAGTACTTGTGTAGCCGGATCTTATAAAAGTGGAAGTTCTTGTAGTACGTGTGCCAAGGGAACTTACAAAACAGGAACCAATAATGCTACTAGTTGTACTTCGTGTCCAGCCGGATCTTATCAAGATGAGACTGGAAAGTCTGTTTGTAAAGTGTGTGCGAATGGTAAAACAAGTTCCGCCGGAGCTACAGCTTCTTGTACTGCTAGCTGTAGTAATAATGCCAATGTTGGTGCTTGGGTAACTCCAACATGGAATGTAAATAAAGTGGATAATTCTTGTACAGCAAGTACTTGTGTAGCCGGATCTTATAAAAGTGGAAGTTCTTGTAGTACGTGTGCCAAGGGAACTTACAAAACAGGAACCAATAATGCTACTAGTTGTACTTCGTGTCCAGCCGGATCTTATCAAGATGAGACTGGAAAGTCTGTTTGTAAAGTATGTGCGAATGGTAAAACAAGTTCTGCTGGAGCTACAGCATCTTGTACTGCTAACTGTAGTAATAATGCCAATGTTAGTACATGGGTAACTCCTTCTTGGAATACGAATGCTGTTAGTAATTCTTGTGTTCCTAGTACTTGTGCTTCGGGATATGCTATTTCCGATGGAGCATGTCGTAAAATTATAACGGTAACATTTAATTACAATAAAGCTTCATGGAATACCAATACGACTAGAACTTGTACGCTTAAAGCGAATGGAACTTGTACGGTAACGGCTCCAGGAATATCTAATATTACCGGTACCAATAAAAATTCTCAGAATTATAGTAATTACTTTAGTATCAAAGGATGGAATACGAATAGTTCGGCCACTACCGCTACTTATGGAGCTACGGCTACTATCACGGTTAGTGCCAATACCACTTACTATGCGATTGTTACACTGGCCAAAACTTCTTTTTGGATTTATGCTGACGCATTATATGTTCGAACTACTGCAGGAACTGGTACAGTTACTGGTCAATTATATTCTCATAGATATCAAGATCCAGGATATTATGTTACTGTTAATAATTATACTTATTTATCAGGAAATAGTTCTAATCCAATTTGGTTAAATATAAGTTCTTATAATTCATATTATGGCTGTACCTCTGGAGGTGGTGTTTCGTGTCCTTCTAGTGGATGTGTTTGTACTGGTTGGGGATCTGCTTATTATTTAATATATCCATAATAGTAAGAGAGAATTCTCTCTCTTTTTTTTGATTGGTAATTGTGATATAATACGAATAGTTATGAAGGGATTATTACTGGATTATCTTAGAAAGAGGGATTTATGGTACAAGTAGTATTTTCCAAAGAAGAAGCCAATTGTATTACTCATAATGGGACGATGCATGCAGATGAAGTGTTTGCTACGGCATTTTTGGATTTATTTTTAGGAAATGTTCGAGTATTTCGAACGAGTTCTATCAATTTAGAGGAAGTAGAGGATTCTGTTTTGGTTTATGATGTTGGTCGTGGTAAATATGATCATCACCAGTTGGATGCTTTAAAAAGAGAAAATGGGATTCCTTATAGTTCGGTCGGATTACTTTGGAGAGAATTTGGAAAAGAGTATTTATCTCGTTGTGGATTTGATTTAGTAGAAGAAATGTTTCAAGAAATTGATAAAGATTTTTTAGAAGCGATTGATGGGGATGATAATGGAGTATTTCCTAAAATTGAATGTCCTTATAAAGTTAAAACATTATCCAATGTTATTAAGATTTTTAATCCTAGTTATGATTCGGATGAAAATGAGTCTTTTCAGTTTTTGAAAGCCGTTACGCTTGCGAAAATGATATGGGAAGAAGAGATTCTTTCGGTTCGTGGAAAAGTGATTGCAGATTCTAAAATTCGAAAATTATTAGAGAAAAAAGATTCTGAACAAAAGTATTTATTGTTGGATGAGTATTTACCTTATGAAGAATCTCTTTTATCTTCAGAGCTTGCTAATTCCATTCTTTTTGTAGCATTCCCATCCAATCGAGGTGGATATGCGATTAAGACGGTTCCGAAATCGATTGAGGACCATACGGCTCGTATGGAGTTTCCAGAAGAATGGGGTGGTTTAGAAGGAACTCTTTTAGAAGAGGCTTCTGGAATTGAAGGGTTACGTTTTTGCCATACCGGACGTTTTATTGTCAGTTGTGATAGCCTTCAAGCAGTATATCAGGTGTTTGATAAACTATGTCAATAAATGTCAAAGTTTTTTTGGAGAATTTCTTCATAGGTTGAAAAAGTTGATACAAAATTATATGATAGTTATACGAGGTGCTTTATGTACAAATATGAACGAAAAAAAGAAATTATAAAAAATTGTGTATTTATTTTCTTTATTTTACTAATTGCGGTTACTTCTACTTATTACATTTATCATAAGTTTCAAGGAGTTCGAAATATTGATTTTAATTCGGAATCTCTCGCGGTTACTTATCATGAAGAAAGTGGAGATAAGATAACGATTAAAAAGATTACACCTGTTACCGATTCGGTAGGATTATCTTCTAAGTCTTATTCTGTATCTATTGCGAATAATTTGACCGAGAAGGTTCCTTATAAAGTTCGAATTGTGGATGATTTAGATGTAATTTCTGATGAAGATTGTGAAGACAAATCCATTCCAAAAGAAGATATTCGTATTTCTATTAAGGTAAATAAAAAGGATAATATAATTTATAATTTGGATGAGTTAGAAGATGGAATTTTATTAGAGGATGAGTTAGATGCTTTGGATGTAAAAAACATTTCGATTCGTGTATGGATTCGACAAGATAGCAACCTTCCATCTGGGGCTAAAATGCATTATCATGGACTTATTCAAATTATAGAAGATGAAGATTCTATCGCAATTAATCAGTAGGTGACGTATGGAAATTGATTTAAGTTTATTACATCGTGGAATGGTAGAGGATGTTCCTGTTTCAGGAACGTATGAACTTTCTCCTTCTTATTTTGAGAATACGGATATTCTATCTCTTAAACCTTTAACGGTTCAAGGAAGCGTTTTTAGAAAAGAAAATGATGATTTGGAATTAGAGGATTATTTTGTTGGTACAATTCAAGGAATTATGATTCTTGCTGATTCTATTTCTTTAGAAGAAGTAGAGTATCCATTTTCTATTGAATATGATGATTTTTTACCAAAAAATTATATAAAAAATGAAAATACACTTGATATTTTAGGCTTTTTGTGGGAAAATACTGTACTAGAGGTCCCCTTACAGTTTACTAAGGTTCGAGATCTCAGTAAATTTCATGGGGATGGATGGAGATTAATTCACGAAGATGATTTAAGAAAAGAAAATAATCCATTCAGTGATTTATTAAAAGATTTTGAAGAGGAGTGATTTTAATGAAGTTAGTTATTCAATTGTTTGCTGTTCCTTTCCGTAAAGTTTCAAAAACTAGAAAAAGAATGAGAAGAAGTCACAATGCTATGGAACTTCCTGGAGTTACAAAATGCCCTAGTTGTGGTGAAATGATTAAGCCACATAGAGTTTGTCCAAAATGTGGTAGCTATAAAGGAAAAGTTGAAGTAGCTAAAGAAGCAGAATAATTCAAAATGAAAAGGATGATTTCATCCTTTTTTTTTGTTATAATGGAATAGGTGATACTATGGGAAAACTATCAAAACTAATTCTTTGTCCAAATCTTGAAAAAGAAGGAATTTTGAAATCTTTTTCTCATGGGAAAGAATTACAAGATGTTTCTTTTTTAACAAAAGAAGAGTATTATCAAAGATTCTTTTTTTCTTATGATGAGAGAGCTGTTTATTATTTAATGAAAAAATATCATTATCAATACGATGTTTGTGAAGTTTATTTAAAATCTTTATATGGATTGGAAGATAAGACTTATAAAAGTGAAAAACTTCTTTTTTTGCAAAATCTTAAAAAGGAATTAGAGAGAGAAGGACTTCTTACTTTTCATCCTTCTTTTCGAGATTCTCTTTCTAAAAAAGAAATTTGTGTTTCTCATTATTATGAACTAGATTTATGGGAAGAAAAGGCATTGAATTATGCTTGGAAAGAAGAGTCTATTTCTTTTTCTCATCCGGTTTATGCCTTTTCTACTTTAGAAGAAGAAGTTAATTATGTTTGCTTAAAAATCATAGAACTCCTAAAGCAAGGAGTTGATATTTCTTCTGTTTATCTTTGTAATGTGGGAGAAGATTATTATTATACGATAGAGAAACTATTCTCTTATTATCATATTCCTATTAATATTCCTTATCAAAATTCTATTTATGGAAATCCTTTGGTACAAGATTATTTAAAGACGGGGGAAATGGATTTAAGTAATACAACTCATCCTGTTTTGCAGCAACTTGTAACGGTTCTAAATTCCTTGGCTTTTGTGGATTTGGAGGATCCGGTTGGAAGAGAGTTATTGATTGAAAAATTGAAGAGAACGTATTATCGTAATCCAATTTTGGAACCAGCTGTTTCGATTTGCGATTTATTTTCTCGTTCGTTCTCGGAAGATCAATATGTTTTTGTTTTAGGATTGAATCAAGATGTTTTACCTTCGATGAAAAAAGATGTGGAGTTTATTTCGGATTTGGAGAAAGACGAATATTTATCTTATCCTACTTCTATTTGGAATCGTCGAGAAAAACAAATTGTGGCGGCTGTTTTGGGATCTATTCCTAATCTGTTTTTGTCTTTTAAGAGAACTACTCCGTTTGCTAAGTTTTATCCTTCTAGTTTTATTGATGAATATGGATTAGAAGTAATCGAAGGATATCCAGATTCTTATCAGCATTCGCATTTATATAATCAATTACGGTTAGGAGAAAAATTAGATTCTTATCGTTTGTTTGGTGAGAAGAAAGACTATTTATCTGAACTTTTACAAGAGTATTCCATTCCGTATTATACGTATTCGAACCAGTTTAGTGGAATTGATTTAGATACATATTTAACGCATTTGGATTATCCCTTAAAACTATCTTATACTTCTTTTAATTCTTACCGAGAATGTAAGTTTCAGTATTATTTGCATTATGTTTTAAAAATGGATTCTTTTGTGGATAGTTTTCCTGCTTTTATTGGTTCTTTATTCCATAAGATCTTATCGTTATGTTATTATCCAAATTTTTCTTTTGAAGAAGAATATCGAAAATATTTAGAAAACCGAGAATGTAGTTTAAAAGAAAAAATACTTTTAGTACGAATTAAAAAGGAACTTGTAAAATTAATCGATATTTTGAAGAAGCAACAATTATTAACTGGGTATGATAATTTCTTGTTTGAAAAGAAAATAGAAATTCCCATTCGGGAAGATATTTCGGTTTTATTTGTTGGTTATTTGGACAAGATTTTGTATTATCAAAAAGTGGAAGATACTTATTTTTCAATTGTTGATTATAAGACAGGAACTATCGATACTCATTTGGAACCAATGAAATATGGACTTCATATGCAGTTACCAGTTTATTTGTATTTAATTCATTATGGAAAAGTATTTCAAAATCCTATTTTTACTGGTATTTATTATCAAAATATTTTATTTGATTATCCAAAGTGGGATGAAGCGGAAGATTCTTCCAAACGGTTTTATTTAGATGGATATTCGACGGATGATTCCACTGTTTTAAGGCGATTTGATTCTACTTATGAGAATAGTGAATATATAAAAAGTATGAAGTATTCAGATGAAAAAGGCTTTGACCGTTTTAGTAAAGTTTTATCGAACGACCAATTATTTGATATGCTTCAATATACGAAGGGAAAAATAGAGGAATCAGTGGGTGACATCTTAAAAGGAGATTTTTCGATTCATCCTCTTATTTATGGAAAAGAGTCTCCTTGTATGTATTGTACTTTTCGGGATATTTGTTATCACAAAGAGACAGATTCGATTCTCTTAGAAAAAGTCGATGATCTTTCTTTTTTAGGAGGTGAGTAGAATGGCTTTAACAGAAGAACAACAACACGCGGTTGAATGGGGTGGACGTAATATATTGGTTTCCGCTGGAGCTGGTAGTGGAAAGACATTTGTTTTAACGGAGAGAGTAAAATACAAATTATTACATGGTGTTCATATTTCAGAGTTGCTTATTTTAACTTTTACCAATGCAGCGGCAGCTGAAATGAAAGATCGTATTCGAAAAATGATTCAAAAGACTCCTGAATTAGCGGGAGAATTGGATGCCTTAGAAGGTGCTTATATTACGACGTTTGATTCTTTTGCTTTAGCGGTTGTTAAAAAGTATCATACAAAATTAAATATTACGAATCAGATACAAATTAGTGATGAAGTATTAATTGATTTACAAAAGAAAAAGATTATGGATGAAATATTTGACGAATATTATCAAAGCCCTAAACAAGATTTCTTACAACTTATTCATGATTTTTGCTTAAAGGGTGATGATGCTTTAAAAGAGTCTATTTTAAAGGCTTATCAAAAAATTGAATTAAAGGTGGATAAGGCAGAGTATTTAAGACAAGCAATGGAAGAAGATTCTATTACGAAAATGATTTCTTCTACGACTCATGATTATTTTGAAATCTTAAAAAGTAGACAGAGAGACCTTATTCGACTTATGTCTTCTTTAACGGAATATTTTGATGGGGAATTTATTCAAAAAATGTATGATAACTTTCATTCGTTGATGGAAGCGGAAACATATGATGATTTTGTTCATTCTTTGGATTTTGAATCGCTTCGGGTACCACGTGGTACAAGTGAAGAGGGAAAACAATTAAAAAGTGATATTTTTTCCCTTGCCAAAGATATCGAACAGTTTTGTCAGTATGCTTCTACTAGGGAAATGGAAGAAGAGTATCGTAGTACTATTGCTAATCAAAAAGTGTTGTTTTCCATTCTTCAAGAATTGGATTCTAGGTTAGAGGAGTATAAACTTCGTAATGCAATCTTTACTTTTACTGATATTTCTCGTTATGCGATTATGGTTGTTCGAGATAATTTAGATGTATTAGAGGAATTAAAAAATCAATTTGCGGAAATTATGGTGGATGAATATCAAGATACTTCGGATACACAGGAATTATTTCTTTCTTATATTTCAAAAAATAATATTTATATGGTAGGGGATATTAAACAATCGATTTATCGTTTCCGTAATGCTAATCCATCTTTGTTTAAAGAAAAATATCGTACTTATCAAGATTCTTCTTTGGGATATAAAATTGATTTGTTGAAGAACTTTCGATCTCGAGAAGAAGTACTTAGTGACATTAATCTAATATTTGATTATTTGATGGATGAAGAGATTGGTGGGGCCGACTATCAAGCCTCTCACCGTATGGTGTTTGGGAATGAAGATTATCATACGATTGGTAAAGTTTCCCAAGACTCCCATATGGAGGTACTTGCTTATGATTCAAATGAGTTAGGTAAATTATCGAAAGAGGAAGAAGAGGCTTTTTTGATTGCGAAGGATATTCAAGAGCGAATTCAAAATAAAATGCAGGTTTTTGATAAAGAAGAGAAAAAATTAAGACCTATTGAATATCGTGATTTTGTTATTTTACTTGATAAGAGTAAAAACTTTGAACTTTATAAAAAAATATTTGAATATCATCACATTCCTTTGACTATTTTAAAAGAAGAGTCTTTAAGAAGGGATGATGATGGTTTGGTTATTCGAAATCTTTTCCGTTTTCTTCTTTGTTTAAAGCAAAAACGATTTGATTTAGAATTTCGATATTGTTTTGTTTCTTTGTGTCGTAGTTTTCTATGGAAAAAGACGGATCAAGAAATCTTTGATATGGTAATTCATGATAAAATCATGGATAGTGATTTGGTGCATAAAGGATTGGAAGTTGTTCCTTATATGGACACTATGAGTCTTAGTCGTTACTTTTATTGGGTGATGGAAGAATTTCATTATGAAGAAAAACTGTTAACGATTGGTAGAGTTCATGATTATCGAATTCGATTAGAATATATTTATAATTTATGTAAAAATTATGAATCGCATGGTTATACAATTTATGATTTTGTCGATTATTTAAATCAAATCTTTGAAGGGGATTATGATTTAAAATTTAATATGAATACTTCTAGTTATAATAGTTGTCAGATTATGACGATTCATAAGTCGAAAGGTTTGGAATATCCAGTTTGCTATTTTGCTGGTTTTTCTTCTAAGTTTTCGGATATGGATATCAAAGAAAGAATTATTTATGATTCTTCTTATGGTTTTATTTTGCCGAAAGTAGAGGAAGCTTTTAAAGATACGTATTTAAAAACACTGTTTAAATATTATTATAAAAAAGAAGATATTTCTGAGAGAATTCGTCTTTTGTACGTAGCGGTTACTCGAGCCAGAGAAAAAATGATTTTTGTTATTCCAAAGCAAGAAGAAGGAAGAGAATGTTTGGATGTTATTCCGACCTATGAGAGAGAACAGTATCATTCCTTTTTATCAATCGTTAAAAGTATTTATTCGTTATTGTTACCTTATCTTCATGAGGTAGAAGTCATTGGTAGTAAAGAATATTTGAATCGATCTATTCATTTTCAATATGAAATTGAGGTGAAGGAACCTTTGAAAGTAGAAGAGGTTTCTATCTCTAGTCATTTGTTAGAAGAAAAACACTATTCAAAAGAGAGCTTTCAGATTCTATCAAAAGAAGAAAAAGATTTGATGCAATTGGGTACTAAAATACATGAGATTTTGGAAGATATTGATTTTTTACATTATGATTTATCATCTTATTCTTTAGATTCATTTATCCAAAATAAAATTGTTCATTTTTTAGATAGTGATTTTATGAGAAAAAGGCTTTCTTTTCCAATGTATAAAGAGTATGAATTCTATTATGAAAATGAGAATACTTTGTCCCATGGAATTATGGATTTATTAATTGATGAGGGAGATTCCTATACAATTCTTGATTATAAGTTAAAAGGAATTGAAGATTCTTCTTATGATCGACAGTTAAATGGGTATCGTAGGGCGTTAATTGAGAAAACTCATAAACCAGTTCGTTGTTATTTGTATTCTTTATTAGATGAGAAATATCGGGAGGTATTGGATGATTAAGATTTGTTTTATTTGTTTAGGAAATATTTGTCGTAGTCCTATGGCAGAATTTATGATGAAGAATACTCTTTCAAAGATGGGATTGGAAAATGAATATCGAATTACTTCTCGTGGAACTTCCTTAGAGGAATATGGACATGATTTGTATCCTCCAGCTAAAGAAAAGTTAGAGGAGATGCATATTCCTTATGAGAAGCATTTTGCTAATAAAGTTTCTATGCAGGATTATTTAGAAAATGATTTATTTCTTTGTATGGATGAAAATAATATTCAATCTATGAAGAGATTATTTCCTAAAGATTCTGGAAAAATTGTGAAATTTTTAGAAAGAGACGTGGCAGATCCTTGGTATACAGGGGATTTTTCTCGAACGTATCAGGATTTAGAAGAAGGAATTCAAAATTGGATTGATAATTTACAAACCAAAAGAAATAAATAGAAAATGTTCGTGATTTCATTGACGTTTTCTTTTTTTTTATGATACAATTTTTTTGTAAAAGATAGTTGAAATCATCTATTCTTTTCAATGTTATGATTTAGTAGGAGGGAAATATATGAATCATAAAGTTATTGACGTACAACAATTATATGATGATACAGTATCACTATATGATAATGTTGTATGCAACAAAGCCGATACTATCATTGATAGTTTAGGTAAAGCAATTAATACTTTAAAAAATACTTGGGAAGGAGCAGATGCTGGGGTTCAAATTAATAACGTTGTTGATGTTTATAATTCAATGGCAAAAATTCGTAACGCTTTAGCAGGTTTAGCAAGAGATGCTAGTTTTGTAGCTTCTAAATATAGAGAAATCCAAAATGCTAACCGTGCAGGATTACAAGATTTATCAGCTATTAGTGTAACTGGTGAAAAATCACCATTAGAACCATATAGTGATTCAAGAGATACTATTAATATTACTGCTGATGCATTAGGAGCTAAAACATTATTAGATACTGTTAATGCTATGTATGATGAATTCAAGACTGAAGTTGCTCGTCATTATGATGAAATTATGAATAACTGGCAACAAGGAACTGGAAGACAAAATGCAGATTCTGCTTTCAGTGAATTTATGGAAAGTTCTGCAAAATATAAAGAAATTCTTGAAAATGTTTCTAATAGTATTGCAGAAGCTCTTCGTAATTACCAATTTTAGTTTCAATTTAAGAAGTTTTTACTTCTTAAATCTTAGGGAAGAAATGGTTCTTCTTTAAGATTTGGGAAGTAGGAAATGAGGTATTCATATGAATGATAATAATGATAAACAACAAATTGTTAGTTTATATAACAAAACGATGAATCTATACGATAAAGTACTAACTAATCGGACAAAAATTAATAAGGATTTGTCTGATTTTGTTTTGGGAGAGCAAGTTGGATCTGAAGTATATGGATACTCTAATTCTACAGCTATTGGTACAGATGTTTCCCTTCCACAAGATACTTCTGTGTATGATAAAACGATTTTAGAAATACAGAATGATATCAATGATGTTAACTCTTTATCTGGTCAATGTGAAACAGTTATTCGACGATTACAAACTATTACTTTAGATGATGAACTTGTTAAAATATGGGATAAGGTTCAATCTATTTTTAAAGATTTAAAAGAGCAATTAGTTGGACGCAATGATGTACTAAATCGTTTAAAAAAAATTCGAGAATTAATTATTGAGCAACAAGAAGAATTCGCAAAGCGAAAAAATGAAGAAGTAATTGGTGGCCAAGGTTCTCCTGGTGGAGGAGGCGGTGGCGGTTATGGCGGTGGAGGATCTTCTCCTTCTTCTACTTCTCCCACTCCTTCTAGTACTGCAACCCAAGATGATTCTACTTTTACTCCAGATGCTTTAACAAGACCGTCAGTAGGGGATTATACTCGAACTATTCCAATTCCGACGATTCAGGATGCAACGAGTATACCTAATACAGTTACTAATTTGGCTCAGCATGAACAAGCTGTTGGTAATATTTTAGGACATGTTGTTTTAAACGGTGTGGCTATTGGTTCAGACGTTTATCCAGTTGGCGATTTGGCTATGCCAGATAGTGATATTGGTTTTGACTTTATGGCTTTACAAATGGCACTTGATTATGTAGATGCTGATATTGAAGCTACCAAAGCTTTTATTGTTCAATTAAATACGGAAATTTCGAATAATGAGGCAAAGATTGCCGAATGTAAAGCAAAAATGGAAGAGTATGATGAGTATCCTACGCATGATGACGAAGGTAATTGGACAGGTACTTATAAGGTGCCAAGATATGATCATGCTGCTTTACAAGCAGATATTGATGACTTGACTTCTAAAAATGAAAAATTACAAAAACAAGTTGAAGAATATAGTGCTAAGCAAACTCAAAAAGAAGGGGTATTTGATGAATTGATTTCGGTTCGAAATGCCTACAATAAAGCTTATGACGGACTTGTAAATGTCTTTACTGCATCTAGTGGACTAGATGCGGTATCTAAAATGGGCGCTGATAATAGTTTGTATGGGGTTAAACTATCGGATAATCAATTACGTAGTATGTTTACGGCTATGGGAACCACTTTGGAAGAAAATAGGGGAAACATTTCTTTGAAAATATCGGGTGGTGCTGACTTAACCAAAGGAGAATTTTCTTTAAAGAACTTCGATTATTTGGTTTCTAGTTGTGCGGGTTTAGGATATGGCGGAAAGCCATTCTCGGATAATTTAAAACACTTTTTGCAATATGATAATAATCGAGCTTCCACTTTAAATACCAAAGCTGGTATGTCCGGTGGCTTCCAAGATGATTCTGGCACTAGTGGTGATTCTGCTGAAAAATCTGAAGTAGCTGATTTGGATTCTACCTTAACTGGAATTCAAAGTGCCATTTCTACTTCTTTAGCCGATACCAAACATATTGTGGTAGAAGCTCAAGTGCAAACTTTTTTGGAAGAAAACAATGGAAAGACAGTTGCTATTCCAGCTACTATTCGTCAAACTTTGGGATTACAGACAGAAGGATTGCTATCCGTTCCAACGGGATATGATGTAAATAAAGATTATCCATTTGTTTATTGGTTAGTGGGAACAGGACATGCAGCTGGAACTCCAGATCACTTAAAAACAGCATCTTTTGCGAAAAGTTTAGCAAATGGAAAATATCAAAATAATGATGCACTTATTTATGTTCCTGGTCGATGGGGTAATGGAAATAGTGTGAATAGTTTATATAATGGTTCTATGTTAAATCACGATTTAAATCAATTGGTTAATGGATTGAATGTTGATCAAAATCGTATTTCTGGAACGGGAACCTCTATTGGTGCATATGCACTTGCGTATTTGGTTGATAAGAATCCAAATTTGTTTTCAACAGTGGCCTTTACCGGTGGTGGATTTGAAGGACCATGGGGAGGAAATGTTCCTTTGGCAGATGCTATATCAGGTTCTCCTAATACCACTTTTATTTGGTATATAGCTAACAATGATGAATCCTCTTTGAATCGACGTGGTGAAGGAGTTCATACTTATACATTGGATCAACATCAACGTTTATTAGCGGCTGGTATCAATAGTGTTTATTATGAAATTGATGGAGGTATCTGGCATACGAATGCTTGTGATCGGTTTGCTTCCAATGGGTTGATGTATGATTTGACTCATATCGTAAAAGGACAAAAGTTTAATGTTCCAAGGGATGTTCAACATGTTTCTGCTCAAACTTCATTTGATGGTAGTATTGATCATGGTGATGGATCAGTTGACTGGTATAATTCCTTATTACAAGTCTAATAAATATAAACGAAACAAGTCTTTTGGCTTGTTTTTTCTATGTTGACAATTTCTTTTGTTATATGTTATAATCTAACTGTTTGACGCCTCATGCTCAAACCGCATTGAAAAGGTAAAAACGATTTATCGTACCTTAAGAGCGAGTCTTAAGTTAACAAAAAGGAGGTAAATATATGAACGCTGTAATTAAAGTTGGTGGAAAGCAATATTATGTTACAGAAGGATCTGAAATTTTTGTTGAAAAATTAGATTGCGAAGTTGGTGACGTAGTAAACTTTGATCAAGTTTTAATGCTTGATTCCAAAGTTGGAAATCCTTATCTTACAAATGTTACTGTTCAAGGTGAAGTATTAAAGAATGGTAAAAGCAAGAAAATTAAAATTTTCAAATATAAAAGTAAAGATAGATCTAACCGTGTAACACAAGGACATAGACAACCTTATACAAAAATCAAAATTACTAAAATTAATGGATAATTTATGATACAAGTTAAGATTGTAAAAGAAAATAATAAGTATCGAAAAATTACTATTTTAGGACATGCAATGTACGATGATTATGGAAAAGACATTGTGTGTAGTGCTTGTAGCAGTATTGTTACAACTACAGTAAATGGGATACTTGCTTTAGACAAGGATAGTCTAAGTTATCTTGTTAGTAAAAAGGGTATGTCAATTGATATTCGAAAGAGTGATTCGACTACTCAAATACTAATCCATAATATGGTTAGTCTTTTAAAAGAGCTGGAAGGAAATTATCCAGACAATATCGAAGTTAAGTAAGGAGGAGAATTATGAAATTTTTAAAATTAGATATTCAATTATTTGCTCACCACAAAGGGCAAGGTTCAACATCTAATGGTCGTGATTCTGCAGGACGTAGACTTGGAGCAAAAGCAGCTGATGGAGAATTTATCACAGCTGGTTCAATTATATATCGTCAAAGAGGAACAAAAGTGTTCCCAGGATTAAATACTCGTCGTGGTAATGATGATAGTATTTATTCTACTGTTGATGGAATTGTTAAATTTGAACGTTTGGGAAGAGATAGAACCAAAGCTTCAGTATATCCAGTAGAAGGATAAAGATAATTTAAGAACCGATGTCGGTTCTTTTTTGTTTATAAGGAGATTTTATGAGCTTAATGATTAATTATAAAAATGTTTTATCCTCTGAAGAAGCATTATCTTCTTTAAAATCGTTTCTATTAAACTATTATTTTTCGGAATATGGAGAGGATAGTCAAGATAAAATTCTTAAAAACTTTCAAAATACGGTTTTTATTACCTCTTCTTTTCCTAATGAGAAGAGAGATTTCTTTCAAAAATATGGAAGTTTTCTTCCTCGAAATGCGTATTTTTCGATGCTTCATGAGTTTTTCGATTATCAATGGTGGAATCAAAGATTAGAAAATGAGCTTTTAGAGGAGTTTTGTTCTTCTGTTTATGGAGATTCTGTTCCACCTCAAAAGGAGTTTCTTACTTTGGATTACGAATCTTTTGGAATCGATGCGTATTCTACTATGTTTCATGGAAGTAAGGAAGAAAAAGAAAAAATTGTTACGAGACAAAATCAATACTTATTAGAGTGTATGGAATTAGGAATTGATCCTGTTCGAAATGTGCAGAAAGTAGAGGAAATTATATCTCTTCGTAAGAGACTTAGAAAAGAAAAGAATAGGGAGCTATTGCAATCCACTATTTGGGGAAAGAATGTGAAAAAGGATATTCAAAAACAAGGCTTTTCTTTTTCGGATGAAACACTTTCCAGTATTCTTTTTGATCGGAGTGTTGCTGCTTCTACGAGTTTGGTACTTGATCAAGAGGAAAAAGAAAGAATCGTTTGTTTTGTACCGTTCTTTTTTGGTAAAAATGTAGAAGGATTAGATCGTATTTTTCTTCATGAATTTCGACATATTGCAGAAATGCATGAGAAGGGAACAGGCTTTGAATCGTTTGAAAAAACACACTATGGTCTTTTTAATGAAATTCGAACGGATTATAATGCATGCTTGGATATGAATCATTTTTCTACTTCTTTATGGTTTTCTAGAGGAGGAGAAAGAAGGAGCTTTTATGCGCAGTTTTTTCCTCAATTTCATGAGTTCTTATATCAAAATCGAGAGTTATGTAATTATCTTTCCCTGAAGGGAGATGTTTCTTTAGAAGAAGTATTTGGAGAAGAAATGATGCAGAAGTTTGTTGATATTCTTTCTTCTGAGAATACAAAAGGTAAGGAATTGGTTTACAAAAATTAAAAAATATGGTATAATGTATGCGTTAAAAAGGAGGGGTTATCCATGTTTGTAGATGAAGTAGAAATTAAAGTAGAAGCGGGAAAAGGTGGAGATGGTTGTACTGCCTTTCGTCGTGAAAAATATGTTCCCATGGGTGGTCCCTATGGAGGAAATGGTGGCCATGGAGCAGATGTTATCTTTCAAGTAGATGAAGGACTTCATACGTTACTAGATTTACGTTATCAAAAAATTATTAAAGGTAATAATGGAGAAAATGGAAGAGGTAAGAACCAACATGGAAAAGGGGCTGAGCCTTGCATTGTTCGCGTTCCTTTAGGTACCGTTGTTACCGATTTAGATACAGGCCTAATATTAGCCGATTTATCTCATAAAGGACAAGAAGAAGTGATTGCTAAAGGTGGTCGTGGAGGACGAGGAAATACTGCTTTTAAGACACAAACAAATACAGCTCCTGATTACTCTGAAAAGGGAGAAGAGGGAGAACATAAGACTTTAAAAGTAGAAGTAAAAATGCTTGCGGATGTTGGACTTGTAGGTCTTCCAAGTGTTGGTAAAAGTACCATTATTTCTTGTGTTTCTAAATCAAAACCTAAAATAGCCGCTTATCACTTTACTACACTCAATCCCAATTTAGGAGTTGTCCGCTCTAGTGATGGAAGAAGTTTTGTTATGGCAGATTTACCTGGGCTTATTGAAGGCGCTAGTGAAGGAGAAGGATTAGGAGATAAATTCTTACGTCATATTGAGAGAACTAGAGTGATTGCTCATGTTGTTGATATGGCCGGTAGTGAAGGAAGAGATCCTTACGAAGACTATTTATTAATTAATAAAGAGTTAGAAGCTTTCAATCAAAAGTTAATGGAAAAACCAATGATTGTCATTGCGAATAAAATGGATTTAGAAGGTGCTCAAGAGAATTTGGCTAAGTTCAAAGAAAAAGTATCGGTAGAAGTATTTGAAGTTAGTGCGGCTACGAATACAGGACTTAATGCGGTTGTCGATCGTTTAGCGGATTTGTTAGATGAGATTCCACAAAATCCATTGTATGATGATAGTCAAATTGAAAGCCATGTATTATATAAATTTAAAAAGGAAGAACCATTTACGATTACCAAAGAAGGAGACGGTTTATGGGCAATTCATGGGGCAGAAGTAGAGCGAATCTTTAAGATGACGAAGTTCTCCAGCGAAGAAGCAATTTACCGTTTTGCGAAAAAATTACGTCGTATGGGAATTGACGATAAGTTAATCGAATTGGGTGCTGAGGCAGGCGACCAAGTTCGTATTTTAGATTTCTATTTTGATTTTAAAGATTAGAAAGAAAATTTAGGGGGTTACTATATGAAAGATTTAATAGCGGAACAAGCTACCGTTTTACGTTATTTAAAAGACCATGAAGGTATGGTTGAAGATTATGAGCGAGATTTAATTCAACAATATGTTAAGTCTGTTCGTAATCATGGTAAATTTGTTCCGGATTTAGTTCGCGAAATATATGATGAATTAGGATTACTTAGTGAAGACCAAGATATTTATTCTGGTTTTATGGATTTGCTTACTTCTGAATTTGATGTTCGTGAAAAGAAAATTGTCGAAGTTGGTGGAGGTGTTATTCCACGTCTTGGAAAACGTATCTCTAGTATTCAAACCGGTGCTGGTAAAATTACGGTTTATGATCCAAGAATTAGTAAATATGAAAAAGATACGGAACGTATGAAACTTGTGCGACAACCATTTACTTTAAGAACACCAATGAAAGATACAAACTTTATGTTAGCGTTTATGCCATGTGAAGCTGCTGAGACCTTTATTAATGCAGCTACTTCTAATAATATCGATTTTATGATTGCTTTATGTGAGGGAGGGCCTCATGGAGAAGAGTTTGATTATTTTGAAAGTGATGAGGAATGGTTAGATAGTATGGTATATACGGCTAAAAGAGAAGTTCGTGATCATGGAATGGGTACTTTAGGAATTCAATATTTAAAAAAATATGAGAATCCATATCCTATTATTTATAATCATCGATAATTTTGTTGAAAAAAAGAAAATAGATTGTATTTTCTTTTTTTTTATTATATAATTTTTTTATGATAGAGGTGGATTATGAAAGATATAAGCTTTTTAGAAAAAAATGGCGTTAATATTCAAAAAAGTTTAGAATTATTTGGAGATGCGCAAACTTATAATGATACAATTGGAGAATTTTTAGTAGGAATTCATACCAAAATAAATCAGTTAATTAAATTTATGGAAGAACAAGATTTTTCTAATTTTGAGTTGACGGTCCATTCTTTAAAAACGGATGCAAATAATTTTGGATTCACTTCTTTAGCTGCCATGGCAGAGGAACATGAATTAAAGAGTAAGTCTAGCGATTTATACTATATTACGACTCATATTAATGATTTGATTAATGAAACCAATCGTGCCATTGTATTAATTCAAGAGTATATGAGTGGTGATAGCGTAGAAGAAGTAGTAGAAGAGAAAGAAGAAAAACCTGCTTCAGAAGATGTTTATACTACAAAAACGATTTTAGTCGTAGATGACTCTAATATTATTCGTAACTTTGTAAAACGTATTTTTGCCGATTCTTATAATGTTGGTACTGCCCAAGATGGAGAAGAAGCTATTCGTATTATTGAAGCTAATAAAGATAATGATTTTATTGAAACGATTTTATTGGATTTAAATATGCCTAAAGTAGATGGCTTTGCTGTTCTTGAATATATGAGACAAAATGATTTATTAGGTAAAATGCCAGTGTCTATTATTTCTGGTGATTCTTCTAAAGAAACGATTGATCGTGCATTTACTTATAATATTATTGATATGTTAAGTAAACCATTTAATGAGCAAAATATTAAGACTGTTGTAGAAAAAACATTAATTTATAGTGGAAAAGAATAATAGTTTTTTCTCTTCTAGAGGTTTATATGAGAAAGAGACTTATTGTTAAAAATAGGAGAAGAAGACATCAAGTACTAATGATTGGATTAGTACTTTTTGGTTTTTTAGGAATCGGGTATGCAACTCTTTCTACTCAGTTAACGATTGGTGGAGATTTGCATGTTTTAAAACCGGTATGTAAAATTGATAACAAACTGTATAATGTATTAAAATGCGCTGTAGAAGATGGATTAGCATTAGAGTATACCGGAGCTCATCAAGACTCTATGGATGCTTCTAAATCTACAGAAAAGATTTATCATTGGTATGGTTCTAATGATACAAACGGAACAGCAATATTAGATAAAAATAATGTATTATTTGCTGGACAATGTTGGCAAATGATTAGAACAACCGATACTGGTGGAGTTAAGATGATATACAATGGGGAAGCAGAAAATAATCAATGTCTTAATACTCGTGGTACACATGTAGGATATATTGGAAATATAGCAAGTCAAGACTTAGCATCTAACTATTGGTATGGTACAGATTATACTTATGATTCAACTAACGGGGTATTTAATATAGCTGGTACAACAGAACAAACTACATGGAATGCAACTACTGGACCTACTTTAATTGGTAAATATACGTGTCTTGGAACAACAGTTGATGCTACTTGTGCAACCTTATATTTAGTAGAGTCATATTACAATACGTCGAGTGCTT
Organism: uncultured Caryophanales bacterium; assembly: GCA_946539445.1. GTDB lineage: Bacteria > Bacillota_I > Bacilli_A > RF39 > UBA660 > UBA3789. The sequence continues at coordinate 2,029 of CAMNHK010000002.1, read as the reverse complement.
ATGTAATATCATTAAACTCAAATTCAAATTATTCACAATTTGGAACTTTACAATTTAATCAACAATATAATTCACCAAGTTATGTAGGCTATATGTATAACATTGTTTATCCATATCAAAGCAAGACTATGACGAATAGTGAAACTATGTTATCAAGTAGTTCTTTAGGAACAAATTATTGGTATGCTCATGATGTAGTATGGGGAAGCCCAACTGCAAATAAATACAACTTGGATAGTCCATATCAAGTTAGTAGCACAGATGATTATCCTAACTTAGTAGGAGAGTATACGTTTAGAAATTCAACACAATCTTATACAAATACAACAGTACAATATATAGCAGCAGTTAATAATTCAAATTATTATTATATTCAAATGAATAATTATGGAAATCATACACTTGCTGATTTTAACTTCTCATATACATATGGAGATAGCTTTACAGATAATGGAGATGGGACTTATACAATTAATAATCCAACAACAGTAGAGAGAAAAGATTGGTATACAAGCTATAGTAGTGTTGGAGCTAATAAGTATGTATGTAAAAATGCTACAAATGATACGTGTAGTGAATTATGGTATACAACTTCTACTTCAAATACATCCATGACTTATATTAATTATAAATATGCAAAATCATTTACTTGGGATGGAAGTAAATATGTACTAGATGATGATACTTCAACAACTTTTTGGAATATCAATGATAGTACAAATAAAACAAGTTTAAATAATGCACATTATACATGCTGGAATATAACAGGTGAATGTACAACAATATCATATATTTACTACATAAATGGAACAACACCATATTATATAAATATTTCAAATGGTAAGAGTGTAGAGGATGCAAAAAATGAAATGTTATATAACGATGATGTAAATACAACAAATTCAACAATAAAAACAGGAGTAGATGCATGGTTTGAAAAAAATCTATTAGACTATTCAGATTATTTAGAAGATACTGTATTCTGTAATGATAGAAGTCAATCTAATTCAAGTTCAAACGGATGGAATCCAAATGGTGGAAGTTTATCAATATATATGAATTTTTATGGATCAAGTGATTTAAGCTGTCCAAACAATAATGATAAATTTAGCACACTTAACGATAAAGCAAAATTAAAATACAAAGTAGGATTAATGAGTTATAGGGAGATGAACTTACTTGGTAATGCTAATATTCGAAAAACAGGACAGTATTATTGGCTGGCCTCTCCTTTCGACTTCTTCTTCCGCAGCGCTAACGAGTGGTTCGTGAGCAGCAACGGTAACATGAGCTACCTCAGCGTCTGCGACTCGTACGGCGTGCGCCCGGCAGTTTCACTTGCACCAGGCATTGAGTTTTCTGATGGAGATGGAAGTATGGCTAGTCCTTATATTGTAGATACTCCAATGTATACACTAACGATTCTTTATCGTAATGCGCTAACTGGAGAGGCTGTTGCAGAGGATTATGTTGGACAGTATGCTCCTAACTCAACCTATAATGTTCCAAATCCTACGATTCCAGGTTATCAAACAACTGCTCCTGTTACTACTGGCGTTATTTCTCGAGATCTTTTAAGTATTACTGTTTGGTATAATCCAACTTCTTAAAAAAAGAAATCATGAATTGATTTCTTTTATTTTTTCATTTAATGATACATTTTTAATTGTATTTAGTGGGAGATAATAGATATTATATTTTTTCCAAAGAAAGATTCTTTTTTCGGATTTTACATTTTCATATACTTTTTGAACTCTATTATCTTTGTCTGTTACACATATATCCACTCTTTGACAGAAAAAGTAAGTATTGATCCATCTTGTTTTTGAAATTTTTATTCCATAGTCAATGGGTTCTAATACAAATTTTAAGGATTTGAATTTCTCCATCCAAGTGTTCTTTTCTTGTATTTCTATTTCTTTGTTTTTTACTTTGATATACATGTTTCTCACCATTTTTATTATACTATCATTTTGTTCTATGGTATACTTTTTTTAGAATAGGTGATGTTATGAAAAAGAAAAAAGAG
>CAMNHK010000001.1 GCA_946539445.1 uncultured Caryophanales bacterium | reverse complement strand
CTTGAACTACATCATCGTCATCTTCTGTTTGATAAGCATAGATAGAATGTCCTTTTAGTTCCATATAACCACTCCCCTTTAAAAGTTACCAACATTATACCACAAAAATGCAAAAAAGGAAAGAAAAACTTTTCCTTTCCTCTTTTATTCACTCTCTTTAGCTTGTAAAGATTGATAGTATAAATAAGTATTTTCCGCATCCTCTTTATTCTTATTTAGAAGTTTTTCTCCTTCTTTATTTATCTTTGTTAAAGAACGATAACGGTCTTCACCTTGAGTAAATTCTTCATATTTTGAAAAATCTGCATTACTATCTAATTTAAATTCAGAACTCTCAGGATTGTAATGGAATAATGGGAAGTATCCAGAGGCAGTTGCCTCTTTTTCTTCATTAATACTATTCTTCATTCCTTTAATAATACCCTGAGCAATACATGGAGCATAAGCAATAATAATAGATGGTCCATCATAAGCTTCTGCTTCTCTCATAACTTTAATGGCTTGCATTGGGTTAGCTCCTAGAGAGATAGTTCCCACATAAACATGTGGATAAGACATAGCCATCTTAGCCAAGTTCTTTTTAGCCGTTTCTTTTCCAGAAGCTGCAAACTTAGCAATAGCACCTGGACGAGTAGATTTAGAAGCCTGTCCACCAGTATTCGAATATACTTCCGTATCAAGTACTAAAATATTAACATTTTCACGGTTTGCTAGAACATGGTCAATACCATTATAACCAATATCATAAGCCCAACCATCTCCACCAATCATCCAAACCGATTTTGGAGCAATAAAGTCTTTTAACTTTAACAAGCGATCAATCTTAGTTTCATCAACAACTTCTAATAAAGCATTAGCAGTTTCTTCTGTAATATGATCGACATAAGCTTGATAAATATCCACTTCACTCTTCTTAACCAAATCCATATGGTTTTTAATAAGAGAAACAATCTGATTCTTCATAGCTTTATCAGCAATTCGCATTCCAAATCCAAACTCAGCATTATCTTCAAATAAAGAATTAGCCCAAGGAATAGAATATGGCATAGATGGAGTACTAGCTCCATAAATAGAAGAACATCCAGTCGCATTAGCAACAATCATACGATCTCCAAATAATTGAGTTAATAGTTTTAAATATGGAGTTTCTCCACAACCAGCACAAGCACCAGGGAATTCAATCTTAGGTTGTCTAAATTGACTTCCTTTTACCGTAGTTACTGGCATAACATCTTTCTTAGGTTTTACTTCATTAAATAAGTATTTGTATTCTTCCTCTTTTTTATCATCAGCAAGTTCTTGTTTCATTTTCATCACAAGAGCTTTAGCTCCATTCTTACCAGGACATACTTCGGCACATAATCCACATCCCGTACAATCTGGAACACTTACACCAATCGTAAATTTTAAATCTTGATCTTTAATATTAGCATCTAATAAATTACGAGTAACAGACTCTGGAGCATCCATAACTTCTTTTTCATCTAATAAGAATGGTCGAACAACAGCATGAGGACATACCAAACTACACATATTACAAGAAATACAATTTTCACTGCAATAACTTGGAGCCATTTCACTGCTATCTCTCTTATCAAGCTTAGAAGTTCCCGCTTCAAACTCTCCGTTAGGCATCTTTACAAAACTGCTAACTGGTAAGGTATCTCCTTCCATAGAATCAATAACTTCAAACAAACTCTTTTTAGGAGCAATTTCATGATCAAAATCTACATATGGAACCTTAACAGGAATTAAAGATGTTAAAGAAGAATCAATGGCTTGAATATTTTTTTCAACAATATTTCCACCTTTATTAGCAAACTTGGTCGTTAAGTTTTCTTTAATCTTTTGAATTGCAAAATCAAAATCAACAATCTTTCCTAATTTGAAAATAATCGTTTCCATAATGGTACTAATTTTACCAGGAATTCCTGCTTCACTCGCAATATGACTGGCATCTACAATAAACATCTTAACATGTTTACTTTGTAAAATCTTTTTATCATGATTACTCATCATCGCAAGAACTTCATCTGGATTCTTATTGGTATTTAAAATAAATACCCCATTATCATCAATTTTCTCAAGCATCCTAATACGATGAAGATAACTATCTTTGGTACATACTACAATATTTGCCTTTTCTACATAGTAAGTACTAGTAATAGGAGTTTTTCCAAAACGCAAGTTTGCAATGGTAACTCCTCCACTTTTCTTAGAATCATATTGGAAATATCCTTGAACATAAGCATTAGTATAAGTTCCCGTAATCTTCATTAAATCTTTAGAAGCAGAAACCATTCCATCACTACCAAATCCATAAATCAAGAATTCCGCATTACCATTTGGTAACATAAATTTAGGATCGTAAGGAATACTTAAATTCGTAATATCATCCACAATACCAACCGTAAAGTTTGTATGAACTTCTCTAGTATCTAAGAAATCAAAAACACCCTTAATCATAGCTGGAGTTGTATTTTTACTAGATAAACCATAACGTCCTCCAAAAACACTTACTCTAGCATCCGCTTCTTTGATGGTTTGAACAACATCCAAATACAATGGTTCTCCTGTAGCCCCTTGTTCTTTGGTACGATCTAATACGGCAATCTTTTTAACACTTTTTGGTAACTCATTCAAGAAATACTTTGTACTAAATGGTCGATACAAATGAACTTCCATAAGACCAACATTTTCATGTTTTTCACGAACTAAGTATTCAACTGTTTCACGAATCGTTTCACATACAGATCCCATCGCAACAATTACTTTTGTAGCATTAGGACTACCATAATAATTGAACGGCTTATAATCTTTTCCAGTTATTTTGTTAATCTCTTTCATATAATCATTAACAATATCAGGAACTTTTTGATAATACTCATTTCGAACTTCTGTAGCTTGGAAATAAATATCTTCATTTTGAGCGGTACCACGAATCGTAGGCTTTTTAGGATTCATAGCTCTTCCCCGAAATTCATCTAATGCTTTTGTATCAATTAATGTCTTTAACTTATCCGTATCAATAACTTCTACTTTTTGTAATTCATGACTCGTACGGAATCCATCAAAGAAATTAACAAAAGGTACTCTTCCTTTAATAGCGGCTAAATGAGCAACTCCGGTTAAATCCATTACTTGTTGAACAGAAGAAGATGCAAGCATCGCAAATCCAGTACTTCTAGTTGCATAAACATCTTGATGATCTCCAAAAATAGAAAGAGCATGAGTTGCCAAACTTCTCGCTGCCACATGAATGACACATGGCAATAGTTCTCCCGCAATTTTATACATATTAGGAATCATTAATAATAATCCCTGACTTGCTGTATAAGTAGTTGTCAAAGCTCCTGCTTGTAGGGAACCATGAACCATTCCTGCTGCACCAGCTTCTGATTCCATCTCTACTACTTTAACAGGAGTATCAAAATAATTTAGTTTTCCTTCACTACTCCATTTATCCGTAAGTTCAGCCATAGGACTAGCTGGAGTAATCGGATAAATACCTGCTACTTCTGTAAAACCATAAGACACATAAGCAGCAGCTTCATTTCCATCCATAATTTTCATCATATACTATTTCTCCTTATTATCAAATTCATTATAACATAAAACTTATAAAAAACTCTTTAAGTTTTCACATGATATATCTTCTTTTGTAATCGTACATAAAATACTCTTTCTCTTCTTGTTGCGAGTATTAGAAGCATGTTTAATAATCGTCTTTTCATATACATTTCGAACAAAACGAGCATTTCCAAAATTCTTAGTTCCAATATTTTCACGAATAATTTCTCTTAGTCGTACGTAAGCATCTTCTTCTACGGTAAATCCTGCTTTTTTCATCATTCCTTCAAAAATCTTTACAAGTTCATCTTCCGTATAATCATCAAACTCTAACGTATAACCAACACGCGAAACAATTCCCGAATTAGAATCTAAAAAGTCTTGCATCTCCTTTGTATATCCAGCAAAAATAACCACCAAGTCATCCCGATAATCTTCCATTGCTTTAATAAGAGTCGCAATTGCTTCGGCATTATAAGAATTTTGATTCCCCTTACTAGCTAAAGCATACGCTTCATCAATAAATAAAATTCCACCCAAAGCTCTTTCTACAACTCCCATCGTTTTAGGAGCGGTTTGTCCCACATACTCAGCAACCAAATCCTTCGAACTAACTTCAATTAATTTATTTTGTTTTATATATTTCAAATGATACAAGATATTCACAATAATTCGCGCAACCGTTGTTTTACCAGTTCCAGGATTTCCTAAAAATACCATATGTAAATTAACATTTTTTAATTTTAAATCATCTGTCTTGTTACGTAAACTCATATAATCGACTAACTCATGAAGGGTTTTCTTTACTTTATCAAGACCGACTAACTCATTCAATTCAGCAAATATTTCATCAATAGATTTTTCTTCTTCTACATGGGGAACATCATGGTGAAATAATAATTCACGACACAAACGATCACGATAACTTGGATAATCCATCTCCGTTTTTGGATAAGTTGCAGAAATATAGTCTAATATTTTTACCGACAATTCATCCTCCATCTGTTCTTTTCCCTGAACAATTTGCAATACTTCTTGATATAAATCTTGAACATCTGGATTCCTTCCCACAATAGAAAAAGGAAAAGCTTTTTCTTGTAAGGTATTATCAAATTCAAAGAAATAATCAATTTCCTCCTTTGTACCTTCAATTAAAATCATTTTATGACTCAAGTTTTCCTCTAAAAAATGGAAAAAAACTTTACGAAAAGCATCGTCTCTTAATTGAATTCCTTTAATATCTTTCAAAACAATGAAAGAACTCTTAAAACCTTCTTGTACTTTTTCAATGGTATCCATCTCATAAAAAGATAGTTTGTTTACCGTTTTACCCTCAACATAACGATACGTAAAACTAGCTTCTTCCAGTATTTTTTCAATACTCTCCATCATTTCTTTATTATCTCCATAAAGAAGAAAATGAAAATCCAAATAACGTTTTTCTTCTTCAAGATGATAACGTCTCATATAATCAATTGCTTTACGAAGCAAATCTTTTGATTCTTCTTCAATAAGGAAAGAATCAATCTTAGAAATATCTATCCCTTCTTCTTCCATAGATTCCACTGTTTTTGTATCAACCAAAGGGCTCCCAAAAAAGTCTTGATATACATCCGCCAAATAATCTTTACTATTCATGATAACCTCCGAAAAATAAGCCGACTCATCGGCGGCTTATTTATTTGTCCATTTTAATCTCTAACATCTTAGCTTTAAGTTCTTTTTCAATTTGTTGAAGTTCAACTTCAGCTTGTTGTCTTTGAATTCTACCGTTCTTATGAATCTCAATAACAGAATCTAAAGTTTGAATAAGATCTGCATTTGTCTTCTTTAATGTCTCAATATCAATAATAGCTCTTTCAGACTCTTTTGCAATATCAATAGATCCTTGTTTTAAAGTTTCACTATTTTTCTTAAGCATTTCATTCGTTAAATTAGAAACAGCTTGTTGATTCTTTAAAGCTTGCTTTGCATTAGAAATACCAAGAGCAAGTACCATTTGATTTTTCCATAAAGGAATTGTATTCGTAATAGAACTTTGAATCTTTTCCACCAATTCTGCTTCATTATTTTGAAGTAAACGAATTTGAGGAGCCATTTGAATAGAAATAACACGAGTCGTTTTTAAATCATAGATTTTCTTTTCAAAACGATGAATGGTATTTTCCATATCATGTACTTTTTGAGCATCAATTTGCTCTCCACTCTCTTCCGCTTTCTTTTGTAACTCTGGTAAAACAACATTTCTTAATTCCTCAAGTTTTTTCTCACCAGCAATAATATAAAGAGAAATTTCTTTGAAATACGTAAGATTTTTTTCATACATAGAATCGAAGATAGCAACATCCTTCAACATTTGGATCTTATCTTTCTCTAATCCCTTTTCAATCGTATCAATGTTCTTTTCAATTTTTGTATATTTAGCAATAATCTTATCAATTTCTTTTTTAGCATTAGTAAATAATTTTCCAAGTCCTTTAGGTTCCTTAGTAACATCGCCATCAAAAGATTTTATTTGAGCAACCAAATCGGCTAATAAATCTCCTGCAGCCCCTGTATTTTTCGTTTTAACATCTTCCAAAACAGTATCTGAAAATTCAGATATTTTAGCTTGAGAAGAAGCACCAAATTGAAGAACTTGAGTAGAATCAAATACATCGATTTTTTCGACAAATTCATCAATTGCTTTTTTCTCTTCAGGTGTTAATAAATCATAATTCAAAGACTCTTCAATCTTTTCATCTGTCACTTTCTCAGTACTATCCGCTAACCCTTTTACCTTTTCTTCCGTTTTTGCACTTTCCAATTTTAATTCTAAACCATTCATAATTATTCTCCATTCTTTAAATATTCAATTAATTGGTTATATACATCCATTTTTAAACTAGATACGGTACTTGTAATAGTTTGAGGTACCCCAATTCCAATAGAAGAAACATCATAACTACCGCCCGTAATACCAGTTCTAAATCCATATCTCTCCCAAGCAATTTGTTGGATTTCTTTATCATCAAATGCTTCATATAATTTTTTTCCATTTTCCGTAAAATAAGCATAGCAGTGAGAATTCCAAATCGTTGGAGCTGGATACAAAATACGGATTTCATCTTTTACTTGCTCAAATCCATCCGGATTCGAATTAGCAAAATCAATAATACTTTTTTCATAATCAACAATCATAGGTTGACCACCCATTCCTGTTTTTAAATAACGTTCAAATAAATCCGCTGGTGTATTATTCATATAACCAGATTTAATATAAAACTGTTTTAGTTTCGGTAAATTTTCCGAAATATTTTCATCCGTTACGAGTCCTTCACTTAAGGTAGATAATAAAAGTCCATAATAAGTAGCACCTGGAGAAGAAGTAACTGGATCGGTAGACGCAATATTGATTTTTCCATATAATTCAGGAATACCAATATCAGACCATTTCACACCATCTAATATATATTGCATTAACTTATTCATATCGCTAATATAATAAACTCCGTCAACCTCACTAACAATTCCTTCCGTAGTTAAAGCATCTACAATTCTTTGCCAACTATAAATAACAATAGGAGTATTTAAAGTTAAGCTACCACCTTTAACACTATAACGATCCGCTTCATTATTCTCTTTATTTGGATTTAACTTATAATAATCATAAAAACGTTGATCGGAAGTAAACAAAGCGTCATAAGTAGATACTCCAGGAGAGTGAATGGTATAACTACTATCCCCATTCGAGATATCCGAAACAATTTGACTATTTCCTTGACCAACAGCTTCTCGAATCAAAGGAAGTTGAACTGTTTTTCCATTACTCCAATTATCAAAAACAACCTCTAATTTATATTTTTTACGCAAGATTTTCAAAACATCTTCATCGGCTAAGAAATCTTCTTTTCCACCACCAGTTGCAACATAGACGGTTGTCAAATTACTACCCGTGATGTCTATTTCTTTTCCGCTTAAGGCTTTGATTCCGACAATCACTAGAATTAATACAATAAAGATTACAATTCCAAGAATTTGCTTTTTATTCATTTTCTTCTTCCTCCTTCTTCAATGGAAATTCTGCATCATTAAATCCATCCGCTTTCAATAAAGAATCAAACACTTTCATTTCAGCATCCATATCCACAATATCGGTTTGATATAAATCCGATAATATTTTTTTATAAGCTCGATCAATTTCTCCAATCATCTTATTCGTAGAGCGAAAAAACTTTTTGCTTTCACTAGATGACAATTTTTGATTTTCTATCTCATCATATCTCTCGACTAACTTCACCGTAATAGGAAGATAATAATCAAAGAAATTATTCGTTTGATTCACTTTCTTAGGTTCCTTTTCAATGGTTGATATAATTTTAGAAACCGATTCATGAATCTCATTCAATTGCTTTTGTAATTCTTCATCCTCTATTAAAGGAATCATCGATAATATTCTTTTATTTTGTTTCTTAGCAGTCTCTAATATGTCATATAAAGAACGGTTTGTGTCCTTTAAAGATTTTTTATAATCTCCAAGAACCAACTCACCAGCTCCAAAAGCCATTGCACCAATTACCAAAGAAGGAGCAATCGGAACGGCTAACAGAAGATAAGGAACTGCAAAGAATGTTCCACCAATAACAGCAGAAACAACTTCTTTATTTTTCATATTCTGCCTCCTAATTATATCCTCTAACTTCCATAAAAGCATCTATCAAACTGGTAGTACCATCAAATACTTTTCCATTACTTAATTCTGCCATTTGCTCTAACTGAGCACGATCAGCTGATGCAAATTGAATCGAATAAATAGGAATATCTATATCAAATTGTTGGTAAGTACTACGTAATGTATCAAACCTTCCAACATTTCCTTGACCATCAGTTAATACAATAACAGACGTATTATATTGGGTATTATCAGAATAAGCTAAAAGGGATATAGCTTTTTCAACAGCAGGATAAAGAGCGGTTCCTCCACTTGGGTCTCTAGACTTAATATTTTGATTTAATTGGTCCAATTCCTCTTCACTATGAGCACTCCAAACCTCTCCAACAGAAGAAGCAAATGGAATAACTTCTACAATATCTTCTCCCGTAAACTGCAATAAATCATCACTAGCACGTTCCGTTAAAATATAATCCATCGCATCTCTAAGAGAAGTAATTCCTTCTCCCCACATACTACCAGAATAATCCAAACAGAACACTACATGAACCGGTTTTCTCAAACTACTTTGATACAAAGATAAAGCTTTACGAATAACAGGGGTAGATGGATATTTAATAGGAGAAATATAACGATTCGTATCAATTCCCCACTCTGGATTAAAGATAGACTTATCCGCAGCAGTAGTTACTCCACCATACCAAGTTCTTCTTCCATAACTAGCTAATAAAGATTGTCCTTTGTTACCTAATAAGAAGGAAACAATTTTTTCATATTGTTCTTTCTTTTTTTCATCCTTTTGATCGATGAATCCAATTGGACTATCTGCAATAGAAACACCATCCACTGGATATAAAGCATACAAAGGTTCTTTTCCAGCTTCTTGTAATTTTTTATTAATAGAAATAATAGAAGATTCATAAGCAAATACTGCCTCATATTCTCCTTGAACAAACATATTTTCTAGGTAAGACTCATCTCCACTAGAACGTTCTACTCCTGAGAAAAACGTCTTTAGTTTTTCTCTCAAATCCTCATTATCAAGCATCTCAGAAGTTAATACTTCTGGACTACCTGCTAAATTCGATAAAATTCCTAAATAAGCACTTGCTCCACTATTCGTAGTAACTGGATTAGGCATACTAAAAAATAGCCTTCCATTTTGTACAGCATCCACAATATCTTGTGTATAAATATCTCTTCCTACAAATCCTAACTCATCTGCTTTTGACTTGCGTACTGCAAAAACGACTGGATTAATACTAGTCGATTTTGTATTACTAATTTTCACTGAGCTATCAATAGCATACATCCATATAGAATTAGACAACCATACGGCATCAAACTGCTCTCCTTGATTTAAACGTCTCGTAATTTTTAAAGTATCATCATATTCAATTGAAAGATCAATTCCTTCCTTCGCCGCAAAAGATTTAAGTTCACTATCCATTCCTTCATTTTCAGAACTAGAAAGTAAGTAAAAAACATCCGAAGAATAGTTACGATCTGGATAATCCGATTTTACTTTTACTCCATTGATTATATCGATTACAATACATAATCCAATATAAATCATAATAACAGTAATAATTGTTTTGATGGTTGAATTTTCTTTTTTATTTGCCATAATCAAGCCTCACTTACCCAATATTCTTATATTATCATTCTATCATTTTTAATAAAAGAAAACAACAAAAGAAGACAAAAAATAAGATTAATGAAGAGCATCCAAAATCTTCTTTTTCACGTCTTCTTCCTTTTGACTATAAGAGGTATTTAAAAACATACGATGACGATTTAACTCTGCTTCTGTCATAGGAGTAGATTTTCCATTAAAATAATACCCCTGTACAATTTCATTATTATGATTAAAAATAAGAATTTCCAAATGATCGTCCTTTAATTCAACAAGAGGAACACTATTGATATCAAAATATCCATTCGCATAAGCGGCACATCCTCCATCAATATTCAAATAGTTTTGCCTTGAATGATAAGAATAGCCTGGAAAACGAGTAACAGGGGTATGCCCAACAATCGTAAAAACAGAGGAATTTCCAATTCGATGCGTACATCCATACTCATCCTTTTCACGAGTCCAAACCATAAAGAAAACCGAAACATCTCGATCGGATATTTTTTTGGGACAAGGATCAACTATTTTTTTAGGGGCTTGAGCATGTACAACAAAAACAGGTTTATCCCCTACTTTTTCTTCAAAAGAACGATATAGAGAAAGATTCCCCATAAAATCACGATAATGATCACATAGTTCTTTTCCATCTTCTCGGTTATCTAATTTTCCTTCGATAACCCACCCCCCACAAGAAAGCCAGTCACAAAATGGATTAATCCATTTTCTTGGTTTTCGTTTTCGAAGAGCATCATACATCATCAATTCATGATTTCCACCCAAATAATGAATCTGAACTCCTTCAGAAGATTGCATCCTTTTTTCTACATCTTGAAGCATACGAAAAGAATCTAATCCTCTATCAATCAAATCTCCATTAATCGTAAAATCTACTGGTTCTAATAAAGATACATTATCTAAATATCCCATAATAGAATCATAAACTTCTCCACAACCATGTAAATCAGCAGCAACAAATTTACGCATAAAACCCTCCTAGCAAAAAAAATAAATTAGTCTTTCCATTCATATTTTTTGCTTAATTTTTGATCTAATACTTCTGGATGAAGAGCGATATCTTGAGCCATATTCACACTTTTAGCGAAATAAAAGCCATCCGCAATTCTCTCATCTAAAGTAAAGGTAATATCTACCTTTCTACGTCCTTCTACTTCACGAATAGTCCCAATGGTAATCACAATAGAATTCGTACCATATTCATTTAAATGATGGTAACAAGAATTGGAATGAATACTTCCCAAATTACTAAAAATAACAGTTGAATAATTGGTATCTCCTTCCGTTAAAGCCTTAGGATTCCATCCATGACGATCCAAAAATTTTACAAATCGCACAATAGTTCCAAGTAACCATCCAGGTAAAGACGTAAAGATTTTCAAAACATCGTCAAAATCATTTTTTCCTTCATTTTTCGAACGAAATACATCAATAGCCATTCTCTTACTCATTTGAACAGCATTCTCTTCTGGATTTAATTCTAAGCAAATAATCTTTTCATCCGCATTATCCGTCATTTTATCCTTTGCAATAAAAGAAAAAATAATTTTATCTCTTTCATACAATCGTTTATTTTGAATAAAACGATTTAACTTATTACGATTAAAAAACACCACTCCGAAACAAGCCATTATTGCATGAAAATAAGTCATTTTATACTCTAAGTCACCTTTTTTATTTTTCTTATCTACATACTTACACAATTCTTCCAAATCAAATTCTATCTTACTAGATACTTCTGCATCTACTCTACGATCAAAAATATAAGGAAAAATAACAGCAATTGAACCGCTTGGTTTAATATATTTTCCATCTCGACGATCTTTTAAACTCATACTTAACTCCTTTGGATTGTTTCTAAATACATTTGAAACACTTCGTAAATGACATCATCCCAATTTCGATAGACATCTCGATAAGCTCCATCACTTACTTTTTTATATAATGCTTCATCATTCATTGCTTCATCAATGACATCGGCAAATTCCTGTTCATTACTTGCCAGAAAACCATTTACTCGATCCGTAATATCCGAACTAGTTTTAGATCCCCTCAAGAAAACAGTAGGAACCTTTTGCGCAGCAGCTTCAATTTGAACAATACTAGAAGCATCATATAAGGAAGGAAATAAAAACAAATCGCTTCGTACATAATGATCGCGTAATAATTCACGATCTTCCACATTTCCGCAAAGAATAATATTTTCTTCTAACTGTTTTTTATGAATATATTTTTTTAATTCTTCAAAATCTTGTCCATGTCCAACAAACAACATTTTATAAGAATAGTTTAATTCTTTTTGATTCAACAAAGATAAACTATCCACAATAAATAGAATATTTTTTAATTTATTAATTCTTCCAACAAATAAAAACACTTTATCCTTGTCGGATATTCCATACATAGTATTAATTTTCTCTCGAATTCCTTTTCTATGAGCTACATATTTCATCTCCGTTGCATTATTTAAAACAAGAGGCATACTCTTCACTCCATAATCCTCATAATACAACTGTGCCATACCACTATTCACAGCATAACACTGACAACATTGGTCATAAACTCGGACAATTTCTTTCATAAGTTCACGTGCTACTTTTTCATTGCTAACCGCTCTTTCTAAATCTTGAAGATACTGGCTATGCATCGTTCCAATAACAGGAATCTTTCTTCTTTTAGCAAGATTTACTCCATATTTACCAATTGAAAAAGGAGAATGAATATGAATAATATCAAAATGATATTGAGCCACTTCTCTTCGAAACTCTGCATCCACTAATGGTAAAGGTAAAGAATAATCCACAAATGGCATTTTTATACTTTTACAACGAACGATTTTATAGGGATACTGACTATCATCATAAGAACCAGGATATCCTGGAACAAACACAATAACATTGGCATATTGACATAGTCTTCTAGCATAATTATCCACAACCATTCCTACCCCATCTGTCATAGGTGGAAAGGAATCATTAAACAATCCAATGGTTATTTGTTTCATTGGCATCACCAAATTTATTATATCATAGAAACATTTTTCTACCAAACCATTTATCCGACAAAAAAAGTAGAGAAATCTCTACTTGTAATTGTTTTTATCCGGTGCTTGAGCTGGCTTTCCTTGCTTGTTTGTAACAATCCAAGCATTTGATACCGTTCTTCCACCATATTCTGCACCAGCACTTGGACGATTCCACAATTTTCCTTCAATACTCATCGTACTAGAAGCACCACCATCCAAATTAGC
Organism: uncultured Caryophanales bacterium; assembly: GCA_946539445.1. Lineage (GTDB taxonomy): Bacteria > Bacillota_I > Bacilli_A > RF39 > UBA660 > UBA3789. Next base: position 104,319 of record CAMNHK010000001.1, on the reverse strand, counting down.
CGCATTATAAGCCTTATAACGTAATAATACATCGATTACATCATTCATAGAAGCTCCTGTACTATAACCAGGAAGTCTTCCTTCAATGATTAAGAATAATACAACTCCATCTTTTCTTTGAGCAATAATACTACGAGGAGCAACTCCCCATCCACCATCACCATGAATTTTAGCAGTTTTTCCATTAACGATTAAGAATGGTCCAAATTCAACCGCATCCATCATACCATCGGCAATAGCTTCCTCTGGTGATTTGGTAGTAAGATACATTTTATGTTCATTCGTAAATCCAATTAATCCACCATCTCCACCAGAATGGTACCAAATCTTTTCTCCATTTTTAATAATAGCTCCATAAGGAATAGAACCATTACCCCAACCATCTAAGTCTTCAAATCCTCCACCATTCAATCCAACTAATCCATTGTTATTTTTAACCAAGGTATTAACAGATTGTCCGGCTTTTCCTAATCGAGAAGAAACCGCAAGTTCCACATCACTCGGATCATAAATACCAATTAACCAACCTTTATATCTTGGCTCAATGATACGAATCGTTTTATAAACTTCATTTCCAGGATCACGAGTAAATAATTCTTGCTCATACTTATTGGAATAATGTGTTTTTTCGGTACTAGTACCAATGACAATTTCATCTAGATTAATCTCTTCAGTAGTTTGTTCAATATAGTTTTCACTCATAATTTTATTAACAGTTTCTTCACTATATAATGTATAAGCAAGATACTTATGAGACATAGTAGTCATAGCCGTTGGAATCCAAAAAGCTTTAAACTCATCATTATTAATGACAATTAAAGCATCAATAGCTAAAATATCCATCAAGATAATTAAAATCGTTAATTTACTAATGCGAAACCATTTTCTTTTTTTCTTTTCTACTGTTTCGACCTTTTCTTTTTTCTTTCTATGAAACATATTCATCACCCCACTACATATGGATCCGTAAAAGATCCGCTTCCTGAAGTTATACTATCTTTTGAAATAGATACAACAGGAACAATATGTTTATATTCTCTTACATCAGCCTCTTCCAACAATCCATTTGCATAACGATTGTATTGCATGCTTCCAACTTCGGAAGTTGTATTCATATGGAAATAATTGGTAAGACCAACATTAGCATTATAATCAAAAATACTTAATAAACCTACTTTACTAACAACTTGAAAAACATAAGTATTTTCAAAAGAATAACCGGTATCATCACTAATTTCTCCCGTAGTAAAATAAGTATCTAATAATACTCCCGCATATGGAAGACTACCTAAATAATTATGATTTAGATAATACGCAATATTTTCATCATCTTCTAATCGGAAAATACTATTCGTATTACTATAATTTAAAAATACTTCTTCCCCACTTGGATAAGTAATATACCCATTCTTATACATACGAAGAATACCACTGTCATCCCGATAAACTCTCCACATATCAGTACCCATTTGAACATAGGTATCCACATAATTTTTATGTTCTCCTTGCATAATTACATAAGGATTTTGGAAAGAACCATCCCCCGTTGAAACAACCATATTTTTCTTCAAAGTAATAACAGGTCTTATACCAAAACCATCTAAACTATCACAGTCCTGAATACTTCCATCTTCCTCTACATACAAATTAGATTCATCTTCATCGTATCCAAGCAAATAAAATAATTTTCCAGTATTTAAATAACTACTTTTTCCATTTGCCAAAACATAATCACGTACACTTAAAGTAGAAACATAATCTTTAAATTCTTGATCTCCAGAAGTGGTTTTTCCTTCCTCCATAAGATCAATAGTATATTTTGTTTTTGTGATAAATTCTTTTGGGTCTGGAATGGTTTGATAGTAAACACCAGAATGTGGTAAATCAGTAGTATTCAACCAATTATATACATTAGAAGTAAAATAATCACTGCTTTCTCCCCACATAAAAGAGGCGGCTATATCTTCAGCTACCAAACGTACCGTATTATCATTATTAACACGAATAACACGAAAAGCTCGGTTTGCAAAAATAACATAATTATTTTCTACTTTTCCTTTAAAATAATATCCATCCGAATCTTGATGCAATCCCTCATCACTACCATGAACCACTGGATTATTGTTAATGATTAATCCATTTAACGTCATAGCTTCTTCTTCAAGAATCATATTTTGCTTACTATAATAATATAAACTTCTATATCCAAAATAAACTCCCATTCCAATCAAAGCGGTTAAACTCAAAAAGTTGAAAATAAACTCAACAGGTCCAATAGAATGTTTTTCTTTTTTCTTGGAATTAGATCGTCTTTTTAATCGAATTTTTGCTTTTACTTTCTTTGCCATACTAACTTACTCCATCCTAGAAGATTATATCAAAGAAAAAGAAGAAGTACAAGTCTTACACTTTACTTTTAATATAATTATAAATCTGAAACATTTTAGAATTTCCAATAAAAACAACTTTACTCATACTTAAGTAACAGTTGTTGAAATGGATGTATTCATATGAATCTATTATTTATTTTGACCTTTTTCATAATCACTAGAATTAGGAATAAAAGTAGAACGGTTTCCATTTCCTGGATCCACATAAGTACTACCAGTTCCCGTACGATCAGAAGCACTATTCCAGCAACTACTAAAATCCGTGCTTTCTCCAACCAACCCCATTACAGCATTCACAAGTACTGGAATAAAAAATACAATAGCGGCTGCTAAAAACTTATTGAGAATATTCTTTAGCCCATTTTTTTGATCTGGATTATTCATCATACTAATAAAACCAAGAGATCCCCAAATTAATAGTAAGATAGGAACAATGATTTGAATAAGTAAAATAATACGCTTTGCAATACTTAAAAAAGCCGCTAAAGCTGGACTACTACAAGCACTAGCAATCTGTAAAAACATAAGATCACCTCACACTCTCTCAAAAAGTGACTATATTATAACACAAAAAGGGTTATTTTACAACCCAAAATGTCGACATAGTCCTTAAACCGTTGTCACCACCGGCTACAGGAGTATTCACTATTTTTTGATTTATAACCAATTCAGAAGAACTTCCTCCATCCAAATTAGCTGCGTTATAAGCTCCATAACGTTCCATAATATCCGTTAAATCAACCATATCAGCGCCTATACTACTAGCCAAGCGACCATTAATAACTAAAAATAAAACGATTCCATCTTGACGTTGTCCAATGGCACTTCTAGGAGCAATTCCCCATCCTCCATTACCACGGATAAAGCTTCTTTTTCCGTTAACAATTAAGTAAGGTCCAAATTCAATGGCATCTCGATACCCCATATTAATAGCATCTTGCTTGCTCATATTTCCAAGAATCAATTTATCTTCATTCGTAAATCCAATATATCCTCCACCCATACGAGCATCATCATAATCCCAAACCACATTTCCGTAAGATATGACAGTTCCATGAGGAATGGCACCATTACTATTCCAATCTGGATCATAGAACCCTCCTGCATTCATCGCGATAATGGCTTCTTCTCTTTCGCTTACTTTTAAAATTGTTTCTCCAGTAACACCCAATTGAGAAGTAGTCGCAATATGAATTCTAGAAGGATCATAAATAGCCACTAAATATCCTTGATATCCATTTCCATGAATATCAATCACTTTATACAAATCATTTCCGGGATCTTTTTGTAAAATCTGTTTTTCATATTCATTACGATAAATCGTAGTAGTATATTTACGAAACATAATATCATCCGGATTACTAATCTCATTCACTTCAATAATACTATTATTTTTTAGTACTTCTTGGATATAATCTTCACTATAAATCCAAGTAGCTAAATATTGATGAGTCATCGTAGTCATAGCACTAGTAATCCAAAACTCTTTAAAAGAAGTAAAAGGTCCATAAAATAAAAACAAAAAAGAAGAAAAACCAATAATATAAAGATAGCAAAAAATCACTAAAATCTTTCGCTTTAATGGCATCTTATATTTTGATTGTTTTTTCTTCTTTTGAAACATACTTATTCCTCTTTACCATCAAAATTTCCATCATTGTTATAATCAATGAAATCACGTTCTGTCGAATAATTTCGAATTCGAATAAAACTTCCTAACCCTTGTTGATATTCATTAAATTTTTCTACATTTCCATTATACACATGAATATCCGTTACAAAATAATTAATAACTTGCTCATAAATACTTCGATAATTATTGCATTTACTATTAACATCACTACTTGGATAATAAACATCCATACAAAGCTTATCCAAAACAGACACATTTTTAGCAAGTTCATCCACCAACTGTTCATAATTGGATAGCTTATTTTTTACCAATTCATCTTCTTGATACATCGTATCATAGAAAAAACTACTTAAGGTGTTTTCATATAGTTCATCTCGATAAGACTCAAACACACTAGTATTAGCACTAAAAACTTCAAATTCATCATTCACAATTTCCACGCGTTTATAGGTTTCCTCTCGATCTTGCTTAAGACCTAATACGAAAGATGAAACAGAGCCAGAAATGATCATTATAAAACTTAAAGTAAGCATTCCAAAGGCAAGTTTTCTATAATCCATAATATCACCTATTGTAATTTTAACAAATTTATAATTCTTTGTACACCAGAACTGTAAAAAACAGAGACTACATTTTTTACTTATTTCGTTATATATCAACAAAATATAATATTATTTGACAAAACATTTTACATTCTTTTACACGTAAAAAGTATTCCTATAGAAAGGAATACTTTAATTACTTAGAATGAACTTTTATTTGTTGGATTTCCTCTTTTGTTAACTCTTCTAAAGTATAATTATTAGCCTTCGAAATGGTATCTCCAAAAAATTGGAAAGAAGAAGTTACTGATTCTTTTGGTTTTAATTTTTGAAAAGAAACCAATGTAGATTCTTCTCCAAAATTCATACGCAAATACCCAGTTTGTTCCACTTCACTAATATTAGTAACGGTGTACTCAACTTTATGAATCGTTGGAAGAAGAACAAATTTAACATCTGTTACACATACATTCTCAACACAATGAGCATCCTTCAAACCATCTGCCTGAACAATCTGAGTTCCTTCCATAACCATCTCTTGATCATCGTATTTATAATAGTTATTTTCATCAATTTGTTTTTTCTCTTCTGGAAAAGCATCTTGAGAAGGCTTTTGAGAATTGGAAGGAAGTAATAGAATCATTCCAATTATCACAACGATAATCGCAACAACAACTAATAGAAATATCCATTTATGTTTTCTTTTTTTCATAATACCTCCTAATAACCATCCATAACACGAATATAAGGAACGGTAGAACTACTATCATAGTCATACAAACCAGCTTCTATACTAGCCGGATGGATAGCTCCACGACTAATTGGATGCAAGGTAACAGTATGATCCTCTTCATTATAGCTTATAGTATAAGATTTATAATAAGTAGTTGCCATATGTACTTCATCCCCAATAATAACTCCCCATTCAGGACAATCATACTCCGTTAAACCAATGGCGATATAAGAATAATCATTTTGGTTAGGATTATAGAAACAATCCACATACCCACAACTTGCTTGATAAGTAGTTTTTACACGATCTGTTTCATTCTGTAAACAGCGTTGACTTGCCATTAAAGAATCACGCTTGTAAATCGTTTTCGTATAATATCCAAAGATACCATCCGTTGGACAACTACTAGAGAGATATGGATTCGAAGAAGTCGTATCAGGTACCCAATAGTAACATCTTCCACCACATCTTTGAGTCGAAATTTTTTGATTATTGGTTATTATATGCCCAGCAGGATATTCATACGTTCTAGTAGAATCAAAGCTATATTCATAAGATTCAGCATCATTATCTGGATAAGAACAAATTTCATAATCCGTATAATCCGTTTTTGCGGTAACAGAATGATTATGAGAATCGACTACATTCAAAGTTAAAGAAATAGCTTCTCCATCATATGCATCTAAATCAGCAGGTTTCGGATATTCAATTACATAAATCTTACCAGTAGTACCACTCAAAGTTTCTCCATTAATATCCTTCGTAATATAGTTATTCGTACATTTCGTTTTACCAACACATACTTTATAAGTATCTAATAAATCTCGAACTTGGAATTCAACCAAATATTTTCCAGAACTATCTTTCGCTACATGGAACATTTGGATTTCAGGATTTTGTTCAATATGAACTGTATAATCAATAGGATCCGTAACCGTTTCCATAGTCGTTGTCGTATGCTTACTATCTCGTATTCTAGCATATATATGATAAGTAGACCCATCTAGTGTATTTGGTAAATCATAATCATATCCATCTTGATTATAGCCAACATAATTATTAGTAAAACAAGTTTCCGTAGAAGATGATCCTTTTGTATAGCAAACACGTACTTTTAATACACTATCATTATCAAAATCATCACTAGCATTTAAATCAAAGTGAATATGATTACTAGCAGCAATAGATTCCTTTGAGTAAACTCTTGGATTGGAACTCCAGCCAACTATATTGTTGGAAACAAGAGGAGCTTTATCCGTATAAAGTAAATATTCAACAGAGGAAGAAGAAATATGATTCTTTTCATCCTTAGCATAAACGTAAATGGTCTTTCTTGGATTATCTTCCAAATAAGGATAAGAATTGGTTGTAACAACAGTATATTCAAATGCACTCTGTGTTAATAAAACATAATTATCTGTATTGGCAATATCGCAATCCGATGGATTTTGGGTAATACAAATCGCTAATTGTTCAAGTGGAGTAATATCATCTTTAACATCCATAGAAATCATAGTATTAACACTACCACCAATAGTAGGAAGACATTGATACATATCATTTTCACAAGCAGTTCCAACACTTGAAACGGTCAAAGAATCAATGATAGGAGCAACATCGGTATACAATTGATAATCATACATCTGACCCGTTGTATCCCCATAAGAATCGGTTAATTCCAAGCCAATCTTTTTAATAGAACCGTCGTACTCACCATCAAGTATATAGACAACACCCTGACGATTATATACATCTAACGTACTATCAACTTTTAAAACTCCATCTTCCGTTATTTTCATACGAACAGTTTCATTTTCATCAAAGTCATCGACTACAATCATTTGAATGTAAGTTTTTAAAGATCCATGATCAATAGCTGTATTTTCTTCTCCTGAAACCATTTCAAACATTTCAACATAAGGAGATTGATTTTTATATAAAGAATACTCTACACTATCCGTTGTTACATGTCCCGAGGAATCCATCAATCCAACATATAAAGTACGAACTCGATTATTACCATCGTAAGGATGATCCGTTGGAACACTGAAAGAAAATCTTCTTTCATAATTACGGAAAGTATCTCCATAAGAATCCGTGAAAGCAGAAGAATTAGAGGCAACACATACTCCCGAATTTTCAGAAATACATACTTTAACAGTATCATCTGGAGTTATATCATCTATTGCTTCTAATCGAACTACAACATTGTTACTTCCTCCTCTTTCAATCGGACATAAATCAACATTAGGACAAGCATTCCCATCACTTTCAACACTAAGTCTTGAAATATTAGGTGCCACATCTTCATGAACCGTATAATGAATTGTAATAGGATTACTAACAGAATCTAACTCATCAATTAAAGTTATAACTAAATCTCTTGTTTCTCCATCATAATTTCCAGAGAAAGTATAAGGAATACTTCCATACGGATTATAATAAACATCTTTGGTATTAACACCATCCGTTAAATGAACACGAACTAATTCTTTAGCGGTAATATCATCTTTAATATTCAATGTAATATTAACCGATAAGTTATTATAATTAGAAGTTAAAGATTCTACTTTCGCATAATTATCTCCCTCTACTTTCTCAAATTGAGGAGGAGTATTATCATGGAATGTATAAAAGAAAACTTTCGAAACTTCTCCACCATTTAAATCACGAACAAAAGCCTTTAACGCGACCGTATCACCATTTAACTTACATCCACCAGTACACTGAGTGAAAGTATAATCCTTACTATCTTTATCTCCAAAGTAAGATTCATAAGTAACAAACTCAGAATCCGCACAAGAAGAATTTTCTCCTTCTGCAAAACATACTAATAATTGATTAGCAGAATTAATATCATCCGAAGCCGCCAAACGCAATTTAGCAGTAGTACTGTTATAAGTATCAGAGTCTCTTCTAGTTACTCCCGAATTATTCAAATCAATCTCAGGTGCATCATTCGTATGAAGCTGATAATTTAATATCTTTTTAGCTGAATTTCCCTTATCATCCGTTACAATAACATAAATATGTAAAACTTCTCCATTATAGGAATAACCAGAAAAATCATAATTTTTAGTAAAGGTATTATTATCTCCATAATTTTCACCAGTCGAAGCTTGAGCAGCATCATAACTGACTAAAGAAGTATAGACAGTTAAACGATTTCTGGGAGTATCTGCATCATCTACTTTCAAAGTCAAAGTTGCATCTAAGGAATTATAGTTTTTTCCAGAAGTAGAAGACAAAGAAGCCTTCGTAATCTTAGGAGAAGAAGTATTATCCTGAAGAGCACTCTCTGCTAAATCAGGATAATTATACACATGATCAATTTCGGAAACGTAACTAGATCCTAATTTTCCATTAATAAATTCTACAGACATCTTGGCATCTTCAACATAAACCAATTCTGATTTTTTAAACGTCTTTACTTTAGAAGAAGCACTACCAGATGATAAGACACTTTCACGAGCCAAATCAATACCACGATAGTCTCCATTTTTTGTTTTTTCAACAATAGAAACAGAATACTCCATCGTACTATTAACATTTTTAACAATGACATAAGATGCTTCTCTTTCATACTCTCCTTCATTAGGAGGATTATCAAAATCATCACTATCCAAATAAACCAAACTTACAACAATACATTCTCCTGGATTCGGTTTTTCAATATCCGAAGAAGCAGAACGTAATTTGTAATCCGTTTTGGCAATCATTTTTTTAGCATCCGAAATATATACTTTATCTCGACTGTTATCCACCATATTCACAATCATTGGTATAGCAAAAACTGCCATAATACCTAGAATGACAATAGAAGCTAATAACTCGATTAAAGTAAACCCCTTCTTTTTATTACGCATAGTATCCCTCCATTCATTTTTTAAAAACAAATAGTTTGCTAAAAACATAATTCAATATAATTACAACGATATTTGAAACAATCTTTGAAAATAACTCAGGTGCTTGACAAACATCAATTAATACATACATCATTCCCATATCAAAAGCTAACGATAAAAGTCGAAAGCCAAAGAATGATAAACTCTCCATCAACCATTTTTGAAACCCCTTACCTTTGCTTTCAAAAACGAAAATTTTATTCGTAACAAAAGCAAATAAAACCCCAACAACCCAAGCAATGACATTACTAGGATATACTGCAATCTTGATTTTTCGTGCAAATAAGAAAGTCAAAATATTTAACAAAGTCGTACAAGCACCAAAAAACAAGTACCATAATACTTCACGATACCGGTTATACCAAGAAATATGATTTTCTTCTTCGATATAGTTTTCTAAAAGTTCCACCATATGTGCCGTATTACTTTCAAATTTTTTAGGCTTAAAAGATTTCGCTTTTTCGATAACTTTTCCTAATTTTTGAAAATCTCTAAGTTCCAATATATAACCTTGCTTAACAAATTCACCAATGATTTGACGTTGATGATCATTATGATGCTCCTTATATTTTTCCAAACGAGCAGCTGCTATAACCTTTTTCCCACGCTTTATAGCGCCTAAAATAGATCCAGCTCCTCCATGAGTAATAATAAGATCCGCCTCATCCATTAACTGATCAAATTCAGGGGCAGGCAATAAATCAAATATTTCCATACAATCGGATTCATATTTTGTTTGCCCTGCTTGAACCACAACACGTTCTTTAATAGTCCCATTTTTAATTTCTTTTTCTACAGCTTCCAAAAGTCTTGGAAATTCTTTATCTTGAGTACCCAAAATAACTAATATCATTAGAAAATCCACCCCCCAAAGTCTGCTTTAGGATAGATTTTTTTCATACTTTCCCATTGAACAATAAACTTATCACTAATAGGATACAATAATCTTCCGGTACTTGTTTTCGTAACCATATTAGCAAAGGTTTCAATATAAATAATTCGACTTCCTAATAACTTTCCTAAACAACACATTGGTCCAGCTGTATGTACTCCAGTCGTAATAATATAGTCAGGTCTATATTTTATATAATAAAACAAACTAATAAAGCAATTACAAAGTAACTTAAACGGATACGTTAACATATGGTGCTTAGTACCATATATTAAAAAATTAACATGTCCTTTATACTTTTCTTTTAAATATAAATTGGATTTCGTTTTTTCAGTGATTAAACTGTATTCATAATCTTGAAACATTCGATCCAATTGAAGTAGTTCATTTAAATGACCACCAGTAGAAGAAATAAACATTACTCTTCTCTTATTCATAAATATCACTCTCTTCTATTAGGGTAAACCATTCTTCTCCAACCACATCGCTCGTATACTTTCCAGCAATTTCACGAGCTTGTTTTCCAATTTCTATTCTTTCTTTTTGATTACGAATCAAATCTTCAATTTTTAATGCCATAGCATCAATGTTACGATTCTTAATTAAAAAACCATTTTCTCCGCTATGAATAATTTCCCTAGCTCCTTCCGCAGAAGAAAAAGCAACACAAGGCAATCCATGACTCATAGCCTCAATCAAAACAATACCAAAAGATTCCGTAAAAGAAGTCATTAAATAGATAGAGGACTGATGCAATAAAATATCAATATCTTCTTTTCCCAAAAAGCCATGAAGAGTCACCTTATCTTCCAAACCATATTTATGAATAGATTCTTCAATTGCTTCTCTTTCAGATCCCTCTCCTACAATATCTAATGTCCAATCTGGATATTTTTTTAAAACTTTTCGATAAACTTTTAATAAATCCAAATATCCTTTTTCAGGAGCAAGTCTTCCAACCGTAATCAATCTTTTCTCTTTTAGGGAAGAAACGTTCTCTGGAAGAGACTCTAAAGCGTTAGGAATATATACGCACATACAATGACTATTTCTTAATTCTTTAGCATAAAACTTTTGAAGTTCAGAAGAAACTAAAATAAAATAATCTAAGTTTTTAGCACTCTTTGACACATTATTTGCATATCGATAATTATCATGGAAATGATTATGCTCCCATCCTATCTTCAAAACATTATCTTTTCCATATCCACTCAACCAATAATTAAAAATATCCCTAGTAGAGATAATAACATCAGCATCTGTTTGTTTAATATATTGAACCATTGTCTTTTTTCGATAATATAGAACTTTTAAACCAAAACAATATTCTTTAAAAAGATTCCAAATGTTTTTACTTTTCTTCGCCTTTCGAATTGCCTCATGGTTAGGTTTCAAATCACCATTCAAATAACGAATTTTCACTCTTTTATCCAAAAAAAAGGCCGGTTTATCATACAAACGATAACAAGTTGCAATCTCCACTTCATATCTAGTACAAAGAATATTGGCAAGTGTTGTTACACATTTTTCAATTCCTCCATACCCTAAATGTAAAGATAAAATGGATATTTTTTTCATAATACCACCTTAAAATGATTATATCATTATTACAAAAGAAAAAAAAGAAGAACTCTCTTTTTTTTCCAAAAAAAAAGCACAAGGCTTTTTTAATTATTGACCATTATTAGTAGGTGCTACAGGAGCAACAGGAGCAACAGGTGCAACAGGTGCCACTGGAGCAACAGGAGCTACTGCAGGAGTAGCAGAGGTTGCTGGTGTAACAGGCGCTGGAGTAACAACAGGAGCAACAGGTGCTACAACTGGTGTCGCAGGAACCACTGGCGTAGGAGCAACAACTGCTGGTCCCGGATTTGATACAGGTGGAACAGTAGTTGGTGTAATTTTTGGTAATCTCTGTGTGTTTTGTAATGGATCAGCGCCACCATAAATTTGATGATTCGTATTAGTATTAACATTTACATCCGTTACAGTTGGATTAGCCCCTCCATATATAACAGGAGCCGCTTGTGGAGCAGCAGGTTGAGCTGGCACTGGAGTAGCGGATTGAACTGCTGGTACTGGAGTAGCAGCAGGGGAAGCAGTCGGATTCATAACAGCTGGTGTTGGTGCAGCAACAGGAGCACTAACAATAGCAGGAGCAACTGGTTCTACCGCAACAGGAGCTGGAGTAACAGCAACTGGTTCAACTGCAACAGGAGCTGGAGTAACAGCAACTGGCTCTACCGCAACAGGAGCTGGAGTAACAGCAACTGGCTCTACTGCAACAGGAACTGGAGTAACAGCAACAGGTTCAACTGCAACAGGAACTGGTTGTACAGCCATAGGATCCATTCCTGGCGCCGCCATAGTTGGTGTAGCATTTTCTACTGGAGCAGCTTCTTCCTTTGCTTTCTTTTCTTTTTTAGATTTTTTACCCGTAACAATTAGGATTATTAAGGCAATAATTAATAGTACAACTCCACCAGTAATAAACATACCTGGTACAGTCGTAAACCATGATAAATCAAAATTCATAAACACACCCTCTATTCTATAATCTATTATTATGATAGCAAAAAAAATTTCTAATTGCAATCATTTTATTTTTTGTACATTTTCTTTACAGTGTAAAACTTGTCCAATAATTTTCTTGCTCTGGATAAACCTTAAATTCCATCTTTTCTTTTGTTACAGGATGCGTAAAAGAAAGATAATAAGAGAATAAACTGATTTGTTTATTATCGGGCACTCCATACCTTTGATCTCCTAGTAAATAATGACCTCTAGAAGCAAACTGAACTCGAATTTGATGATGTCTACCCGTTTTCAAAGTAATGGAAACTAAACTACAATTATTTATAGAATTATACTCTAATACTTCATAATCTAAAATAGCTTCTTTTCCATTAGGAGATATAAAACTATTACCATCTTTCCCCTTCTCGATTCGATCAACAAATTCTCCAGAATCTTTTTCCATCTTTCCATGAACAATAGCCAAATATTTCTTTACAATAGAATGTTCATTAAAACTTTTACATAATCGAGAAGCCGCTTTACTACTACGCGCAAATACCATAATTCCACCAACTGGTCTATCTAATCGGTGAACAAGACCTAAATAAACATTCCCTGGCTTATGATATTTTACTTTAATGTAATCTTTAATATCATCCATTATAGAACGATCTCCCGTACTATCTCCTTGACTTAAAACATTAAATGGTTTTACTACTACAATAATATGATTATCTTCATACAATACTCTTAATTTACTCATTACTTTCCCATCTTCCATAAATACCACATGGTAAAACGAATTGATTTTCACGAATTGGAAGTCCAACCTCTCCCGAAGTAATCTTTCCAGAATACTTTTTTGGAATAGTTGTCTTCAATAGGTTTTCCAAAACAACAGAACTCATACCGGTTGTATAAGAATTAATTAAGAAAAATAAAGGTTGATCAGATAATAATTCCGTACAAATCGATACTAAATAATTTAAATCTCTCTCAATATCCCAAACTTCTCCATTAACTCCTCTACCATAACTAGGTGGATCCATCACAATAGCATCATAATGATTTCCTCGACGAATCTCTCTTTGAACAAATTTTACAACATCATCCACAATATAACGAACATGATCTCCTTGATAACCACTAGAAGATACATTTTCTTTACACCAATCCACCATTCCACGAGAAGAATCTACATGTGTAACATGCGCACCAGCTGCTAAACAAGCCACAGTAGCTCCACCTGTATAAGCAAACAAGTTTAAGACTTTAACCTCTCTTTTACTAGACTGAATCTTCTTCATCATAAAATTCCAATTAACAGCCTGTTCAGGAAACAATCCAGTATGCTTAAATCCCATTTGTTTAATATGAAATTTTAAATTCTGATAACCAATCATCCAAGATCCAGGCAAATGATGAAGAGTCTCCCAAGAGCCTCCTCCCTTATTACTTCGATGATAGATAGCATCAATCTTTCCTTGATATTTTTCGACTAAATTACCATTATTCCAAATCACTTGTGGATCTGGTCGAAGAAGATAATACTTCCCCCATCTCTCATATTTTTCACCACAAGAGGCATCAATACACTCATAATCTTCCCAATCATTCGCTAATAACATAGTATCACCTCAATTCCCAATATTATAACACAAAGAAAAAAGAATGTCCCTAAATAACTTCTTCGCGATATTCTTTTCCTTCTAGAATCGTTTTGCAGTAATTGCAACGACATTTACCATATTTATCAACATCATTCAAAGCACCACAATTTGGGCAATGAATCGTTTCATAATCTCCCGTATTTCTTCTTTTTTCAATAGAATAATAAAGAATTTTATGATCAATTTCATCAAGAACTAACCCATTTAACAAATTTTTTTGATATAAATATTTAATTTCTTGAAAAACCTCATTTCGTAAGTCACGAATCGACAAGTATTTAGGATTTGCTACATAATTTGCAATCTCATTAATCTGTAAATGACTTCCATATACATATGGCTTATACTTATCAAGCAAAGCCTGATCCGCTATAGAACAAGGTAACAATTGAAAATGAGTAGTATCAATATAATAATCACCAATCAACCGTTTGTTTTTCAAATACTTAATTTTTAAAATACATTCTGTTAAAGCACAAGAACTCTTAGAAGCAATAGCTTTAATATCTGTCATATTATCTTTGATAATACAACGATAAATAGTTTGTAATTTTTGATCAAAATAAACATCAGTAGGAACTGTTTCTCCCAAAAATTTAGCATAGTTTTGGAAGGATTCTTCATTTACATGCTTTTTATCAATTTTTCTTCGAAAAGCAGAATCTTTATTATCTTGCTTAAAAAAGATAATTCCAATTACTATAAAACAAACCATCGAAAGAATATATCGAATCACAATCCACTCTATCATCATAAAAACCCTTCTATTCTATTAAGATGCTACACCAAACATTTTTCCATAATCCGTAATTAACGTACTTCCATTATAAACAATAATACGATCTTTATATTGTTCAAATATTGGATCTTCTTGCATTTGGAATTCACAACGAATATCTGCATATTTTGTACATTGATCAGCATTCGTCATTCTTAAACGATAAGTCTTATAATCTGTACGTACAAACGTTGATAACGAATCACCTGCATAATTAAAGTCTCGAATAATAGCACCATAATCAGACTTATTATAAACCACTTGCGTACTCGTAATAATAGGCAAAGAATTACGATCTGGTTTAGTAATTGTATCGGCATAAACATTACCATCACTAAATAATAAATAATACAATCCAATACTACTATCGGCTGTCATAACTTTAACCGTATTTTCATCTCTCAACAATAAATCATAAATATCATAATTATTATCCGTTTCTGGAACTTGAGTATAAGGAGTAACATTATTCTCTCCTACTAAATAATAATACAAATCATCAGTAGCTTTTACAATACGGTTATCTAGGATAGCTTTTACACGTATATTCGTAGATGCTTCTCGACAATTTTGTTGATTTGTAA
This sequence comes from uncultured Caryophanales bacterium, assembly GCA_946539445.1. Taxonomy (GTDB): domain Bacteria; phylum Bacillota_I; class Bacilli_A; order RF39; family UBA660; genus UBA3789. The sequence continues at coordinate 88,675 of CAMNHK010000001.1, read as the reverse complement.
AATACTGTCCTAAAGAAAGTTCATAGATTCTTCCATCATCTAGAATCATATGAGAACCTGTAAAATAACGAATCTTTGAGTAAGAAGTATCCTCTTTGTCACTAGGCATAACCACACTACATTTAAACTCACCAGAAAGAGCAAACCCAGCATGACGAATATCTCTCGTAACATTTCCATCACAAGCCGTACAAACAAGTAACATAAGGATAGAAAGCAACCCAAACTTTATAATATTTTTTTTCATAATATATCCCTACCTTTAATAAGAATATATCACAAATTCGTCTTTCTGGAAACTAGAATTTTTTAATAGTGTCAAATATCGTAAGAACTGTAGAAGCATCCTCCCCACAATACTTTTTCAAAACTTCCTCTGGAGTAGATTTTTTACTTCCTCTTTTTCCACGATACAATCCATCTATTTTTTTGAAAGCCAATTCAATACTATCGACATCACTAATAAACTTATCACTTTCAATTTGCATAATTCCTAATTTTCTCTTATCTCCTTTTAAACGAAAAACAAAATAATCATAATCTCTTAGAATCTTACTACGTCTATGATTTTCAAAAATCATAATAGCATAAACCAAATTAGAAAGAGTTTTATCCCCATAATCACAAGTATCATAATACTGATATTTTAATTTTGTATAATTGGTAAGAATCATTTCCCGACTCATTCCAGTACCAGAAGTTTTGGGAATTCGAGCAAAAATATCTTGCTTTTTACAAAAACGATAAACAAATAGAATCATAAAAGACCAAAGAATAAGACGCAAATCTTCCCCAGTTAAAAAAACACGATTCACTTGATTAATAAAATATTGATTTACAAAGAATCCAGCCAAGAATAAACAAATATAATATAATACATTACCTTCTTCACGATCAAAAAAATCTCTCTCAACAAAATAACTATTATAAATAACATCCACAATCATTAAAAAAACAAAAACCAAAAAGATATTATCCGTATAATTAAGTGCCCATTGATAAAAGATTCCAGAAGTAATCATTAATAATAAAATAGAAAAAACAAATTTTTCAAGTCGTGAAATAGAATACTTTACTTCCAAAAACTGTAAAATAATAAAATAGAAAAAACCCAATAAAATATAAAGAATCCAACCCAATAACCCCATAGAATCACCTCTTAAAAAGATATTATAATCATTCAAAACCTATTTGTAAATTATTTCTGAGAATACTTTTTTAATCTTTCTTTTATCATAAAAACCAAGTCCATTGGCCCTTCAATTCGATTAAGCACCAACAAAGCATCTTGCAATTTTACCTTTTCAGAAACCGTATCTTTTACATTCTTTGCTTCTTCTAAAAAACAAATGCCTTCCTCTGCATGAATTTCTTCAAAAGCCTTAATAGTATCCTCGATTTCTTTTAATATATATTCTTTTAGAGGATAATCATCCATGAAACAAATACCATAGTATCCCCCAACTAAATAACGATATTGATTGATTAACTCTTCCATAAAATCACCTATACATATCTTAACACATATAAAAAAGAAAATACTGTAAAAAAGAAAAAACATATGTTAAAATAATTGTAAGGTGATGCTATGAAGAAAAGCGATCTAAAATTTATAATAGTTTTTTTACTGATACTTGGATTTGCCGGAGTATACTTATACCGAAGTACTTATGCGAAATATCGAAGACGAGTTGATGCAAATTTTACAGCGACCATTGCCAGTTGGAATATTAAAGTCAATGATGAGATGATTATTAATAAAACGACACTAGAAAATGAAATTACTCCTGTCATTAACAATAGTCAATATGTAAAAGAAGGAACCTTAGCTCCTGGAACTACTGGATACTTTGACTTAGTAATTAATTCCGAAGAAGTTGATGTTGATTTTACTTATGATATCAGCATAACAACAAATGCCGATACGGAACTATTAGATTTCGTTATAACCTCATATTCCATCAATGGAACAACAATGGTTTATGATCCAGATACCGATACTTCAATCGTTGGTGATTTGGCAAAAAACACGGGAGATACAACCTTAAGAATTACCTTTGCTTGGAATGATGGTAGAAATAATAAAATGAATAACCAAGCCGATACAGAGTATGCAGCAAACTCCTTAAACAAAATAACAAACGTAAACGTCATTATTAACTTTGCTCAGAAAAATTAGAGAGTCACCTCTCTTTTTTTTGCATAAAAAAACTCCTATGAAAGGAGTTATTAAATTTGAGTAGCAATCAACCGAACATAAACAACTAAGCAAGGTTCTCCAGAAGAATCCTCATAAGAATGACATTGCATTCCAAAATAAGAATCTGCGTCATCTTTTTCCAAATATAAATTTGCTTTTTCCGTTGTATAAGCAGCAGCATCCGCTACACTAAATTCGGTATAAGTGTCTCCCGATTTCTTATAGTAAAGGAAACCAGAATCATAATCATATACTTCATTTTGTGCAAAATAAGGAATTGGGGTAGTCTCATATGGCCATGTAACCGTCGCCACAAAATCCAAAGAAGAATTAGGAGCAACAGTAGTAGAAGAAGTAGATACGTTAACAGAGAATGGATAAAAATCACGAATATAAGCGACTGGATCATCAATTCCTGTTAAATCAATAGAATGACCTAAAATTGAAAAAGATACAATTTCAACTGAGAAGTTAACACTTACCTCACTATTATTTTCCACAACGATTGTTTTCGAAAAATTAGGCATTCCAGGTTTCATCTTTGTAAGTTCAATGGTTGTATTATGATATAATTCCCCAGTATCTTTATCTTTAAAATCAACATCCCAAGATGCTACCGTTCCCTCCAAAGTTAAACTGGCGTTACTAGAAAAAGCAAACCACGCGAAAATATTAACACCTAAAGTAAATAGTGCTAATAGTATACTAATGTACTTTTTCCTCTTTAATCTCTTTCTTAAAGAGGCAACAACTTCGCTATTTGTTTGCTTATCCATAGAATCACCTCTAGATTATTTCTTCGCTATTATTTTGCTTTTCGATTCTTTTTATTTCATTATTCTCAATTTGAATATCCGTTATCGTTTGCAATACTTCTAATACAATTACTAATACTAACGGACAAAAAACGAATAAGAAAAATCCTAATTGTGTTTTTACAACATGATTTACTTGGGTAATAATAGGAACAACTCCTACTACTTTTCCAAGAATTTGACTTTCTGTAATAGAAGGATCAGGAGTGGGAGCTTTAACACCTTGAGTAACAAAATGTCGAACACCATCTTCGCCTTCTTCAATTTTAATAATGCGGTGAGTAACCAATAATCCTTCATATCCAGCACGATTTCCTCGATAAGCAACGTCATCTCCTACTTTTAAAGATTTAACATCCCAATCTTTTACCGCAATAACATCATTAATTTCATAAACTCCAGACATAGAACCTGTTGCTACTACAAATAAACGATATCCAAAAATACTTTTATTACCAGTAACTCTTTGAACAACAACAAATGCCAAATATAATACCAATGTAATAACAAATAAAGATTCTACAATCCTAGAAATAATTCGATAAGGCTTACTGTCAAAAATCTTCCTCATATTTTTATGCCTCTTTTCCAAATAATTCAACCAAGTCTCTCATACTCTTATTCTCATAATCCAAACGTTCATCCATAATCTGATAAATACGCTTCGTACGTTTTGCATTCTTTTCTTTCATAAGACTTAATTGTTTATCAAACATTTCCCCTATCTTATCTTCTGTTAACTCTAAATCTGTTTCTAATAAGTTATCGATCAATCTTTGAATCATTTGATTCATAATATTCGTTTCCGTAGTAGAAGTACTACTACTCATATAATTACGATTCGCAATAAAAGCCATTAAGAAAGCTTGATCATATTCATCCTTCAAAACACCTTTATCAAAATAATCTCTTTTTTCTTTCTCTTTTTTATCCTTACTTTGATAAGTTTGTAAATAATTCCATAAAGCTTCTGCTTTTCGGAAATTTGGATTCTTTAAAATAACATTCGTTTTTTTAATAGGACTACGTACGGGAGAAACATGAAGTTTTCCAAGGATTTGCATTAACTCCGTACCAAAAAAACCATCAATTTGAGTCTTTAATTTCTTTATACGATCCGCATAAGACATAGTAGCACTATCTCCTGCATGATCATTAACATTTTTCGTAACATCACTAACATTCAAAGAAATCTTTAAATCTTCACCATACACTTTAGTATTAGCTTCATATGCAAGATTTCTCTTATCCAAACAATAACTAATACCAGAAGTATCTTTTGTTCTTTGCTCGAAGAAAAAACGCAAATCATTTAGTAAAGTATAAATAAAACGGTTTTCATAAGTATCCATACTTTCCTCTTTATTAATATTCAAAATCTTGGAAGGTTTAACATCTCCATTATCTTCAATCTTTTGAATTAAATTTGTATGTTGCGTAAGGTGAATAACCGATTCAACCGTTACCTTACGAGCAAGTTCAACTTTTACAATCTCTTCTTCATTAATAATGAAACGTTTTGGATTACGTAAAATATTATCAATATAAGGAATGGTATCTTCTAGTATTTCCATCCACTCATAATCAAATTGCTTTTCATCATAATCCCTTTTTACAAATAAGGTTGAATTCAAATTATGAAGAAATAAATCGTCTTCTTCAAGGACTTCCTCTTCTTTATCTTCTTCACGATCCATTCAATCACCTTCTTTTCTTTTTTATACCATCTTCTTAAGTCTTAATAAATACTCTTTACATTCGTTGAAATTTTCTTTTCCAAAACTCTTATCCAAGAATTCAATAAATGGATCAATTTCATCACGAATATAGGCTAAGTTTAATTGTTCAAACTTACGTAAGATTTTTCTTGCAATATAGTAATCTACACCATCTACTTCGGTACCACCACATCCAATGTAAGTAGCAACAAAGTCTCTCATTTGTTTAACGATACGGTTACCGAAAGCAATACGGAAATGTTTAATTACATAATCATCCATATCATTAATCTTTTGTTCCATTTCACTAGATAATGGATTTCTAGCTTTTGCTTCTGCAAATAATTTTTCTAAGTAACTACTATTGATATTCATAGAATCGGTATCAATAGGTTCAAAAGGTTGTCCTTTATCATTAATATCAATTGGCATAGCACGGTCGTACACTTTATCAGTAACAGCGAAAGTAGAATCATCGTTATTGATAGTACCGATATACCACATATTTCCAGGGATTTGCAATTTACCTTGTTTCAAGCGAACTGGGTCATTATCCCAAGAACTTGGAACCAACTCGATAATCCACTCATCACGAGAAGGCATTTCCAAAATAGATAACATTTCAGCAAAATAGTACTCAACACGTGCGATGTTCATTTCATCTAGTACAGTAACATAAACATCATCCGTATAACCAGCTAAGTATAAACCTTTTAATACTTCTGTTTCATTAAACTTCTTTGTAAATTCGTTGAAGTAACCAAATAACTCAGTACGGTCTCTCCAAGATGGTTGAACAGATGCGATAATAGCATCGTTTCGAATGAATTTACCCCAAGCATAAGCAAGGGAAGTTTTACCAGTACCAGAAATACCTTGTAAGATAACTAACTTAGTAGCGGATAAACCTGAAATGAACAAACGAATCATATTCGTTGTATAATAAAGTCTTAATTTAGAAGCACAGAAATTACGGAATAATTCTACCAACTCTTCCAACGTAAAAGTATTATTATACTGTTGTACTTTATAATCTCTGAATTGTAAATCAATCGCATGTAATTTAGAGAAACGATAACTGTCTAAGTCTCCATCCAAAACTTCTGTATTTTCCGTCTCTTCAGAAGTAACAGTAGCTTCTTCTCCAGGTTTTAGTCCTAATTGAGAAACCTTCATAGCCAAAATCTTTTCTTTTTCTTGAACTAAATTAGCAACTTCCTGATTTAACTCCCCAATTTCAGCAAGCATAGATTCCTGTTCCACTAAAGTTTTGCGGAATTTAACATACTTACGAACAATGAAAGCGATAATCAATACAATAAGAGCTAATATTATAAGCATAACAACAATTGCTAATACAACAAAAATCCATTCAGCTCCTGAAAAATCATCTCGATAAAAATTTACGACATTCCAATATTCTTGGACGTTGAACATTTGAACAATACCACCAAAGATACCACCAAAAATCATTCCAACACCCTTAAAGAATACAGACATAAATTCAAATAAGAATCGTATAAATGTATCCATATTATTCCTCCTCAAATACTAATACTTTTAGTACATCATGATCATAATTCAAGAAGAAATCCTTATCCTTATATCGATAGTCCGAAACAATCAAATATTGGAAAACTCCCTCTTGATAAATATTAATAACTTTTTGATATATATCATTAATATGAGAAAAATCTTGTATACAAGCAAACGTAAAGTCCTCAGCAAAAGCAGTTTTCTGCGCTAAATAAGTATTATAAGGAACTCCAATCACCACATGCCTGCGAAATAGCGGATTATCCATTAAAGAATAAACCTTAGGATCAATTCTTCCTCGACTAATAAATGGACTATCCATTGGAAGAATATAAGTATCCATTTTTTCTTTTGCTAATAACTTTTTCAAAAGGAACAAAGACACTTTTTGTAGAAAACATTCCATTTTCTTTTCATCCAATCGATGATCCTGATAAATCTTGGTAATCATACCTTTTTTATAAACTTCTAATACCTTTATATTGGGAATTAGTTCAAATTGAAAAATAGCATTTTCTCCTTCAAACTTCTTTTCCCCCAGTATATAATAATTATCTTCATAATGAATCATTTTTTCGCAAGTTGTAATTGTCTCACGAATCATAGAACCAAGCTTCGTCAAACGACTACCTAATAATTCTTGAAGATTATCATGTGCTTTAATAAATTCCATCAACACTTCATTAATTTGAGATTTTTCCTCAATTTTTAAAGTATCCATCTTACAAATATCAAAAGCTATTTTTTCCATATCACGAATAATAGCTTGATTTTCAGCATATTCCTCATTACTAACTTGTAATTCATACTCACGATAATCATCGAGCATTTCTTCTTTAGCGCCAGTAAACTCTAGTTTTAAATTCTTTTCATTGAAGCGATCATCATCAATCGTATGAAAAACATGATAATAGTAATTATCCACATACGTTTGAAAATAATGTTTTAATACTTTCCTAAGAAAAGGAGTATCTTGATTCAAAAGAAATACCCCATATTGTACAAGGCGATTTACTTTGTAATTCATAAATACATTAATTAAATTGTCCATCTAAATCACCTATCCTACAGAATAAATTATATCATAGATATACTTTGAAAAAAATAGTCTAATTTGCTTTCTTTACAGAAACTTGAACAACGGAATTTGGATTCACAATTGGATATGTATAGTTTTTGGATACAACATCTTTATAAAAAAGCACACTACTACTAGAACTTGCATCAACTTTAAACGAAAATTTCGACACATATTGGAATCCATTAATGGTTTGTTCCTCATAATTCGATGTCAAACGATTTACATAATTAATATCAGACATATCGACTTCTAGTACACTAGGATCATACGTCAAAGTAACAATTGCAGAAAAACACTTTTTTCGATCATCAGCCGATAAAGTTGCATACTCTTCCAAACTTACTTTATCACCAACTGCATGACCCTCAAATGCAGTTTCTACTTCATAATAAGAAATAGAATTAACTAAATTAACTTTTAAATACTTAGAACCAGAACTGTCAATAATTTCGTATGTAAAATTACTTCGCTCTACTCCGATTGTATAAGTAGCACTCATCGTTTTTACATAAGGTAAAGAAGAGGTAACTGTTATCGTAACTGCAACACTATCTCCTTCATAAAAATTTTGAATTGGATTTACAAATACCTGAAATGTATCAATTTCATCCTCCGGATGAATGGTATCAGAATCCTTACTCAAACTACATTGAACCGTATCCGGACAAGATACAACTACATCATAAGTAATATCCGTAGTCGTAACACGTCGGTCATTCTTACGATTCGTCAAATCAATCGTTAAGGGATAAGTATTAACACCATCCCAGTTTTCAATCAAATAATTCTTTCCACTAGAACTTAAAATACTACTATTGAAATAAAAAGCTCTTGTTTCTAATAAAAAATCATAGATAACATTTCGAATATAACGTCCATAAGCAACCGATATTACTAAGAATGCTGCTAAAGAAAGAATACCAATAATACTAAGTTTTTTATGTTTTCGAATAAACTTCATCATATTCATACCCCCTAAACCATCTGTTTAGATTTTAGAGAAACTTCAATATTCTCTAAATAATCAGCATAAATAGGATTATTACTGTATATAGCTGGGAAAGTAATGACCATTGTATAGACATCCATCACTTGGTTTTCAAAAAGCATTTGATACTCACCAGAAACATCGTATACACGATACCAAGCATTATCTTCATCTTGAACTTCACGAGCAGCCCCTAAAATATTAGTAGCCCCTGAGGTACTAGGTAATTCATTTCGATATAATTGAACCGAAATTGGTAAATTCGTAGTAGTACGAATAGAAACCGTATAACTAAGATCCACATCACTGTAAGTAGTACCATCATAATTAGATACACTAAAACGATATACATAAGGTTCATCTCTTGGTACAATTCCATCAGGGTCTAGATTAAATGCAACATCTTCTCCTTTAAATATATAAAGAGCCTTATCAATATTCGCATAAATTTGGCTTTGTACTTCATAACGGGCATAAGCAATTCCTAATAAATAATAAGCTAAGAATAGAAGTAAGAATAATACAACGACGAAAAGAAGAAATCTTCGTTTTTCTTCAAAAAGAGAAATATTAATTTTTTGAAAGATACTTCCTCTCATAATAACTCCTATCCTTCTGGGTCATAAGGAACTAACTCTTCTCCACGATATTGAATTGCATGGAAATTGATTTCAAACAATCCTTCGATTTGCTCAGGAGTAAAATCCTCGACCTCAACATCTTCATCATAATCAATTAGAAAATCAACAAAAATCGTTACTTTAGCACCAGCATCAATATCAGCCAATGTCAAAATACCACTATAAACAAACTCATCCGTTTGAACAATTTCACGATCCGAATGAATATTTGAATAAGTAATAGTCATTCCTTCTGGAAGATTATCGGTAACAAACTCAAAATCAAACATAAAAGCAACTTGAGAACCAGTCGGATCTAGTTCGATAGAAAAAGATCCAGAAGTACCAGGAGCAACCTTGCCAGTACGTACATGACTAGAATTCCATGTAATATGATCCGTTAATACACTACTATCTAAAGGCGAAGCGGTATGTAAAACGTCTACTCCATTAAGAGCTAATTTAAGATCGGTTACTTCCACATCAAAATGAGCTTGTGTTTCAGACTCATAAGAAGTGTAAGTTATTTTAGAACTTAAATAGAAAAAACAAGCGATCACAAATAATATCATAATGGCAGAAAAAATTTTATGTATTGACTTTCTATTTTCCATATTTACTCCTATTATCATTATTATAACATAAAAAAAAGAGATTTCACTAAAATCTCTCTTTTTTTTATAAAATTTCTACTTCTTCTTTTGCTGTTTTTACAACTGCTTTTTCCTTAGCTGGTTTTGCATTAGATTCATCGTCATCACCATCATCATCTTCTTCTACATTCTCATAACGTAAAATAATGACAAACTCATATACTTGATAAATGAAAACAATCATAATTGGTAACAATACCAAGAATAAGAATCCAATTCTACTTTCAAGAACAGCAATAATAGATCCTAAAGAATGATATATCTTAGCATACTTTCCAATAACACGATTACTAGAGATGGTGACTGCTCCACCATGATCTACTGTATAAAGAGAACTGTAATCATCCGATTGCATTGCGATAACAACATCGGTTCTAAGAATATAACTCTCATTATAAGGAGCATAATAATAAATTACATCCCCTTCTTTAATATCATTCGAATTACGAACAACTAGTAAATCACCATTTTTAGTATTTTGAACATTCTTTTCATCAAATAAACTAATACTATGAAAAGTATAATTACCAAATTGTGTATATCCAAATTTATTTTTATTAAGAATATAGGCAGTCATAATAATTACATAAATAATGATAATTACTTCTAAAATAGACCAAACCCAATGAAAAACTTTTTTCATTCTCATCACCATCCTAATTTTAACACATATCCTGTATTTTTTCCAAGACTATTCTATTTTTTTCTTAACAATTATGTATTTTATATCTTCATCAATCAACTGATCACTATCATAAATCTTAAATACTAATCGATAAGTACCGCTTGTAATCGTATTATTAAGTTCTAAATCAATAGACTCTTCCGTAGAAGCCATTGTAAAGGATACTTCATTACCACTTATAACGGAATAATTATTCGCAAACAACGTTGAGAATGGAACCGATGTATAAGTGATAGAATCAACATCCGAAATATCACGTTTATAAACTTCCATTCGGAAATTTGGATTAGAAAGTTGAGATTCATATTTTACAGAATATGTATTGATATTAGAAGCATTCATATTCAATCCAGTATCTCCATAAACAATCTTAGTATAATCTTCACAATCTGCTGTAATCGAGTTATCCGCACTAACAACCGTTACTGGGAATTCACTATTAACAACACTGGAAGATGTATTATGTAATCCATCACTGGAAGCAAAAATAGAATAACGAATTGTATACTGACCAGCTGGTAACAGTTTATTAACCGTTAATCCAACAGAACGTTCAATGTTCGACACTTTATTAGCAAGTTTAATACGGAAAACTCCATTTCCATCGGCAAAATACTCTACCCCATTGAATCGGAAACTAGTACCAACTAATAAACTGGAACTAACGGGATCTCCATTACGATCCAAGAAAGTAATATTTAATCCCATACTACTAGATTCATAATTCGTATCAATAACCGGTTGTCGATTATCCGTTTCATTATAACGAATCGTAGTAGAATAATTAAAATTATCTGTAATGTTGTAATATAAATAATTATCGTTATCGACAAAGTCTTGGTTCAAAACAACATTACTACTTTCATAAGTATTATAGTACATCAACGTATCACGAATACCTAATACATAGAAAATTGGCCACCGGTCATTATCCCGTAATTCAAAAGACACTCGATTATTCAAATGATTTCCGGTAACATTTGTTTCTTTAAAATCAAAGATAAACATAAACTCTTCATAAGTCAATTGATTACTTGTATCATAGTAAATCAAATTGGATGATGCATCATCATAAGTATTATTGGTACTAGTACTATCCATTCGAATAAATTTTTCCAGTGGATAAGTTACCTCATTATAAGTATTTAGCTCTACTAAAGAAGCATCATATACATCTTGAGTAACACGGAAGTAATAATAATTTGGTCTTGTAGGATTAGCTCCAAAATCCATCATCGTAATAACCGTATTAACTGGTAAAGCATGATTAGATATTAGAACATGTTTGTAAGAATTCGTTACACCATAAATATCCTCAAAATGTTCTGCCATACTAAACAAAGAGAAATAAGCAGAGAATTGGCTCTTATTAGTAATATTAACATCGGTAGTAGCTGGCATCTCATACTTTTTATCATAAGTAATGGAAGCATCGTAATTATCTTCATCCCCATTGTTAATGGCAATCATATGAACTGTAATCGTAATAAACTTAATATCATCTTCAATTTCATTTTTTGGAATGGATGCTTGTAATGTAATAACACCCGTTCCGATTTGACCTGCTAAAGTAAGATTTTTAGCATGATATAAATAGAACATCAAAGAAGGAGCAGTTTCACGACTATCGGTTAAGTATAGTTCAGTACCTTTATAATCTCCACCGTCTTCACTGAGATACTTAGTAGTACCATAATCGGTCCATTCTGGAGTTTCCGCTTTCATAGAAAGAGCAAATATTTTATTAGCTTCTTCTTCCGTATCGGTAACTCTTGGAACATCGTTAACATCTACTAAATCAATACCATCAACCATACCAGAGCCATCGAATCCTAGTACTTTAAACTTTGTATTTCCTTTTGAAAAATCAATCATTTGTAATTCATAAGTTCCTAAAGATGAATACTTAGTTGCACGTAAAGTGAATTCATAATTAATGGCATCAAATCCAATTAACCAACGATATCCAGTTTTACCAATCTCTTCTGGATCAATATAAGCCGTTGTAATTTGAGTAAAGGTTTCCTCATCTAAGAAATTCGAATAGAACCCATCCTTAGTAATATCATGATCGGTTAAACGTAATCCTAAAACATAAGTTCCTCCGACAATTGCCAAACTAGCATTTCCAGTATCACCATAAGAATATTGATCATCATACAATCCATAACGATAATTACCATTACCTAAGTCATTATACATTCCAAGGAACGTCATACCAGTAACACGACCATAGGCTGTAGCTGCTGCATTCGTTGCAACATTCAATTTTTGATCGGCAATCATATAGATACGATTATCGACATTTTTCGTAACAGTTTTCGTATTATCATCAATCGTAACAACTGCAGGTACAACACTACCTCCAGAATCCACTCCACTATAGAACTCCTGCAATAAGTTTGCATTATGTTGCAATAATAAAGTCGTTCCATTCTTAATAACTAATTTATCAATAATATTGAAAGAATATAAAATTTCGGAGAATTCATTCGTTCTATCGGTAGTACCTTCCAACTCAATAACAGATTCATCAATAACTAGATTAGTTGCTCTTTGAATTGAAATACTTCTATTTGGTTGCTCTTTAGATCCCAACTTTTTAATATAAATATTAGAATCACCGTCAGAAGAAGAAGCATTACCACTTCCAAATATACTACCATTTATAATGAAGTCATGATTATTGGTAATATAGCCTTCTCCATTAATGTTAACATCAATACCATTTGTAACAGAAATGAAAGTCCAGTCATAAGAGGTACTTCCAGAGGCATTGGATTCTCCTCCACCAAATACAGTACCACTAATACGAATATCTCCTTCAATAAGAGATGAATCATTAACAGCACTAGTTCCTATATTGGTTTCTGTAACACCATAAACAACCGCCATTTTAGGTCCACCATAAACATTACCGTGGATAATACCTCCAACAATATTAACTGTAGCAGTAGAATTTTTATTGGCCGCAACTCCCGTAGAAGCAGCATTACCACTTCCAAAAACACATCCAGCAGCAGGAGCAACCGTACTGCTATTTCCTACTTCTGTAGTACCATCAATCGTAACAGTAGAATTTCCAACAACTATAGCGGAACTACCATTACCACCGGCATAAATATTTCCTAAAACAGTAGAATTGGTTACAAATACTTCCGTATTTCCAGATACAGATCCTTCATTTCCTCCACCAAAGACACTACCAGAAATAGCAGAATCATCGATATCTAAGAAAGTATTTCCAGAAACAGTAGCAGCATTACCACCACCGTAAACATCTCCACAACTTGCTCCATTAACAACCACATTAGTATCGCCAACAGGAGCTTCATTACCACCACCATAGATAGTCGAAATCGTACCTTTGGTAGCCGTAACATTGGTATCAATCGTTGTACCACCTTTATTATTACCACCATAAACTGCAGTAATCGTAGCCGTTTTTCCACTGCCCTCATTAATATTTACCGTAGCTTCAGTAATATCCCCTGATTTATTAGATCCACCAAAAACATTGGTAATCGTACCACCTGTTACTATAATATCAGAAGTATTAAGACCAGCTTCGTTTCCTCCACCAAAGACATTGGTAATCGTGCCACCATCAACCGTGACGTGAGAATCTCCAGAGGTAGCATTATCTCCTCCACCAAAGACATTGGTAATCGTAGAAGAATCAACGGATACATTAGTATTAGCTGTTTCTCCACCACTATCATTTCCACCATAAACATTGGTAAAGGTAGAATTCGTAACCGTCACATGAGAATTGGTAACATCTCCAGAAACATTACATCCACCGAATGTGGAAGTTCCCGTTGTAGAATCAATTGTAACATTTGTGGTAGTAATGGTATTTTCACCCAATTTCTTACCACCACCATATACAGAATTTACTTGAGCAGAATTAATGGTAACATTTGTAGTAGTACTTGTAGCCTCATTACCTCCACCATAAATATCTTTTAAAATCGTAGTTCCAGAACCAGTAACAGAAACATTCGTAGTAGTAGTCTTACCACCTAAGTTATTTCCACCAAAGATTTCCGTAACTTTACCACTTGTAACTGTCACATTCGAAGTAGTAACATCTCCTACTATATTTGAACCTCCATATAAATTTCCTGTAATATTGGTACCTTGTAAACGAATATCGGTCGTTGTCTGACCAGTGTTATTTCCACCACCATAGGCATTTCCCGTAGTACCTCCGTTTAAATAAACAACATCCCCGGCACTTGGTTGGCCAGAATCATCAAATCCTCCAAACACACTTCCAGAAGATCCACCATTATAATTAACAGTAATATTACCAACTACTTTTGGAGTAAAAGAGTTTCCTCCTTTACCGCCTCCAAAGACCGATCCAGTAATAGTACCATTATTAACAGTTACCGTAGTAGTAGAAGAAGAAGTATTGGTATTACGATTAACAGCATTAACGGTACCATACGCACTACCACCATAAACATTTTGGCCAATAGAGCCACCATTAACAGTAACCGCTACATTATCACGAACATAAGTACCTGGTTTATTATTATTGGTGTAACCTCCTTCACCGCCACCATAAACATCCTTAGAAATCGTTCCGCCATTAATAGTAACTGTAGAAGAACCATAAATAATACCTTTTGCACGACTACCACCATAGACAGATCCCTGAATCGTTCCTCCATTAACATCTATCGTAGTATTTACCGTCGCACCAGTTGTTCCAGCACCATTGTTGTTTCCGCCACCATAAACAGATCCTTCAATCGTTCCACTTACAATATTCATCTTCGTTTCATGAGTTCCACTATCCAAAGATAAAGCAACCGCTCCATAGTTTCCTCCACCATAGACATTACCATGAATCGTTCCACCATTAATTACCACATAAGAATTATCCGAAGAACCAACTTCATCATATTGTTCATTACCATTTGCTGTACCAAAAACAGAACCAGTTTCCAAATTATATAAACGATCTTCATCTGCAAGAGAAGTATCTCCTATTTCAGCACTACCTCCTACATACATATAAGTATCACCGTTCAAAATACCTAAACGATTATAATTATCACCAGCATATCCATTGGATCCAGCCGCAACAGCATTATTAACCTTACCTCCTGTTATAGCTACAATACGATTACCATTACTTGTTAAATAAGCTCCTCCACCAAAAACAGCATCACTTACTCCACCTTTTTGATAAATATGAATAGCATTATAATTTTGCATATCAGCATTAGGACCAGGTCCACCATAAATATTAAAGATTCTTCCACCCTCCATGATTAATTCCATAGAACAATGAACTAAAGTAGAATAAGTACTACTCAAATAAATACCATAGTTTCCAGAACCACTAGCCATTCCAGTCGTACCAATCGTTCCACTCTTTAACAAATGATGAACTCCAACATGACTGTGATCACTGCAAGTAACATTTGTATAATAACTACCTAAAATTGTGGTAGATACTTGAAGATTATTATTATTATTACGAACACGATCATAATCACAACCATAAGTTGCTGAAACATCTGGATTAGATGTAGTGGCTGCACTTCTTCTATAGGATAAAACAGGAATAAAATTGTAATTTCCTGATTCTATAATAAGCTTATATCTTGGTGCAGTTACACGATTATTATTAGAACCTGTTACACCAGCAGCTATTTTATAACCATTACTATAAGACCGAAGCCCTCTACCTATCTTGAAGTTTTTATTGTTTCCATATATATAATCGGCAGAATTAGTATCTGACGGATTACCATTTGGACTACTGGAAAGATCCGTATATCCATATTCACCAGAACGAACCGTAATATACTCAACACGTGTATCAGTTAGAGCCATCATATAGGTATTTCTTATATTAAAATAAGCAGAAGAACGTGAATCTACACCATTATAATAACTAGTTAAAGTAAATGGCCTATTAGTAGTCCAACGATTATTACCAGCCGTATTACTATAAGAATTTAAATAAACAATATTAGTATCACGCGTAACATAATAATAATAAGTTGTATTGGCATCAGCAATATTTTCCTCATTTGAATCATTATAAAAAGGGAGTCTAGCATATACCGTACAAATAGGTCCTGTACAATTACCAGTTAAAGCATTTCCAACAGCGTCTCGACAACCTTCACGGCTTTCACCATTTCGTAAAACCTTTTGAACATAAAATCCACCCATATTCATGTTTTCGTAGATAGATCGAACAGCTTGATAGGTTTCCGTCGCCCGTGGATCACCATTATATTCACGAATATTACCATAATAAAAGTAATAATAAGTAGCATCCGGATCATAAGGATCTCCAGCATGTAAAAGTTCATAAACAGTACAAGTAGCGTTCGTACAAGTTCCGTTTAAAGCTCCACCAGTAACATTATAATAGCCAACACGTGAATCACCTTGATTCAAAATAACTCGATAATAATAATTATAATCAGAATTAAGATGATCAACATATCTTTCTCTAGTTTCCGTAAGATTAACTGCTTCCAAACCTACATCCGGTAAAGTTCTTAGCGCAGTATTTATATTACTATTGTTATCAGAAGTTCTCGCCATATCAGCTTCTACCCAAGAAGCATATAATTCCAATACAATTGTATTACCTGTAACCGGTACAACAGCATGCCATGTATATAAATCATCATCCAAGTAAAGAGTAACATTAGAATCTGTACATACCCAACCATTAAAAGCCATATCGTGAGGTCTTCCAGCAAATGGGTTATCAATTAATTCAATATCAATCGTACTACCACTAGCATAATAATACTTGTAGTAAACCATCTCATTAAAGTTATCAGCGGCTTCATAAGAGATTTTTCCTTCATGGTTCTCATCTAATTTACCATGATAAATAATTTGAAAACGAATTAAATTACTATCAGAATAAATTCCTTTATTCTCTACCGTTGGTGTATCAGTTCCATTAGGAGTAACATAATTTAGTGCCATATAATAATCATAATCAGCAGTAAGATCATTAATATAAACCGTTTGTCCCTCTGTACCGGAATCATGAAGAGCAAAACTTGGTGCACTTCGCATAGAGAAGGTAAAACTTTTCTCGGTAGTAGGCGTCTCTACAACAGGAGCCGGAGCATACTCACGAAGGAAGAATTGTCCATTTTCACGAGTCCAATATAAATTATTTCCAAGAGTTTCATTAAAGAAAGCTAAAACAGATTCATCTGATACAGCTTCACCATTCAAATAAATTACGCCTTCATAAATAACATAATAATTTTCAATAGATTCAGTGCCAGCAAGTTCTCCGCTATAAGAAATATCATCTACAATAGAAGACATAGACACATCTCCACCAACAATAGAAACTGGCTTGTTTCCATTTGGAATAATCGTACCACTCAAAAGAATCGTACGAATTTCTCGGCTAGAAGTAACATTTCCTAAAAAAGCATTTACTTCATTTTCTTCATTATTAGTTCTTTGAAGATCTAAATGAAAATTATAAATAGAAATATTTTTATAGATAGCATTACTATCTTCATCATTAGAACTTGTACTATATCCTACAAGACTTCCTACAACAACCTTTTGATCTGTCTCTTCTGGTTCAATAGTCATAGTATCAATCATTAAATTTTCAACACTCGCGTCAATCGTCTTAGAGAATAATCCATAATAAGAGACATCTCCTGCCGTATTAGTTTTATGAATCACAATGTTGCGTAACGTATGTCCCGCACCATTCAAATGTCCACGGAAAATTTTTTCTTCTTCGGAAGTAATAATTCCAATACTAGAAAACTCAAATTGATTAAAATTTAAATCGTTCGCAAGTACATAGTAACGATCTTGATATCCTACGGATTCATCGCCTTCAATAACAGACTTAAAGTATAAAAATTCTTCTGGAGTACTAATAATATATGGGTTTTCCTCGCTACCATTTCCTCCACTAAAAGATTGAGCAATTGTCTCTCCATCCCATCCATCTTCCAAAGAACCAAAAGTAATTCTTCCAGTAAGTAAAAAGAAAGAGAAAATCACTGTCAAAACAAAGAAAAAGACAGTAAAAAGAATGAATGCTTGTTTACGATTCATAGTAATATTCTTCACTGTCTTCACCTCCATTTTAATAATTGTCTATTTTTGCCAATCTCTCAATTTTATCCAATTCAAATACATTTTTATTATCAAATCGATCAGAAACTTTTTTCATAAATTGAATCAAAGTTTTAATTTGTTTGATTGTATGTAAATCTACGCTCTTAATCTCGCGGAAATCATTATTCTTATCAAACATAACTTTATATTTTAAAATCTTATAAACGCCATCGAACATCTCTTCATCATTGTATAAGATACAATAAGTAAGAATTCTTAAGAATACAGATATCGGCATATCGAAGATTCGATCACGAATCGTCTCTGTTAATCCAACAGTATCTAAGTTATAATCAAACACTTCTTTGAATGGTGGATGATTAATCTCTTCTACAATTTGTTCCGTATTTTTTAATAGTAGCAAATGGCATAATTTATAAACATATTGATATTTAGTTAACCATTTCTTATTCATCTTAGCTTTTGTAGTATTATTCTTCTTACATTTTAAAATGGAAACTACCAAATCAACGGTTTCTTTTTCTCGATAGAAAGATGCTTTTTTCTTACTTGGCAAATAAGAAAACTGATCTTCCGTATCTAACACTTCTATATTTTCTTCTTGTTCAACTTCCTTTTCATGAGAACGATTTAGTTTTTCCATATCATCCAAACTAATCGTAACCGTCAGTCCAGAATGTTCTTCTTGTGGAGCCGTAGGAACAGCCGCACTAGTAAAAATAGCTTCTGGAATTTTAGGAGGTTCTGGTTCAGCTCCCCCTTTAACAATATATTTCTTAACTACACTGTCAAAGTTAACCAATGCCAAGAAAATAAAAATAATCAAGAATACAGCAATGGATTTTAGAATAAAGCTTGGAGAAATAATCAAATCCACACGTCCAATAATTTGTTCTTTAGTAATTGCATCATCAATAACATTATTGACGTCTCCCTTAGTAATATAACGACTTCCATCTTTTTTGATTAGTCGGTGAGTAATAATATCACCGTCTTTACTCTTGAAAGTAATAATATCGTTAATTGCGACTTTATCCGTTATTTTAACGAAAATAATATCATCGACTTCAATCGTACCAGACATAGAACCTGTCGCTACTACAAAATAGGTATAACCGAATACATTAACATAATCTTTCTTCATAATATCGGTTACCACAAAGGTATAGATACACAAAGACACTAATAGGACTAAAAAGAAAGTTGCAAACCACTTCATGAAATTCTTAAATTTCTTCACTCTAATCACCACCACTATCTATTCTTCTAACCTACATTATAACACAGAAAAAAAAACTATAAAAGAGATTTTATAGTTTTTGCGACTGTTTTTTTAATATTTTTTTACGAATCAATCCATCCAGCAAGTATAATCCACCACATACCACAATCATACCAAGAAAAATAAGTCCACAAGCCACATAATTATGTGTTCTAGAAACTGGATTGTGAGAAATAGTCTGTACTTCTCTATCCACTGTTTTCAATTGAACGGTATGAAACAAGACTTGAACCTTTTGATAGTTTTGGGGTAATGGATGACCATATCTGCGAAAGAAATAGGTATAAAACTCATCATCTAAATCCAATGAAATATTATCACTTTCAGAAACATCTGCGAAAACAGTATAAGCACCATCATCATTAAGAGAATAGGAAAGCAACGTCTTACCATCCGAATTTGAAAGATAAACCATATCAGTATCCTTATCTTCCAAAATAGAAATTTTCTTTTTTTCAACAAGATAATCAAGTATTATTTTACCAACATCTGGACTATCAAGGAAGGCCTCACGCGAAGTATAGTTTAAAACTAGCGTATCAGAATCATCACCTTGAAAAGGTTGAAATAAAACAACAATACGATCATACTCTTCAAAAGAATCATCTTCTAATTCATACTCAATAGTTTCATTTTGGGGCAAAAATTCACCTGTTAAAGGGTTCACATAAAGAAGTCCCGTTTTTCCATTATGATAAACCAAAGTATAAGATTTATTCGAGATAGCATCATCAAAAGAAGTATTATAAAATACCCCTTCATCTAACAACAATTGTAAAGCTTTTAACTCTTTAGAAGAAGTATCTACATCATAATGGATTTTAGAAAAATCAATTACAAAATCACTAGATTCTTGAGCAAAAGCCAATACAGGGAAAAAGAATACTGCAAGTACAGCTAATAAGAAATAATAGATTCTCTTCATAGTATTGTATTCTCCTATCTTACTAAGATAATAATATCACAATCATAAAAATATTACAAATTATAAAGCATCTTCTCCATCAGATATAATATCTTTCATCTTACACAAATTAGAAATAGTCTGTAAAGACGTTTTAGAACGTTCGATATTTTGAATTAAATTGATAAATCCAACCGTATCCAAAGTGGTAGAAATAGATTCTTGGTTAATCATTTCATCCAAAACATTTAAATCTAATAAACGATATTTTTCTGCTACAATAGCTGCTATATCATAATCCGCGAAGACATTGATCTTACGTAAAAAATTATTATTCGGATTATATAAGAAACGGAAATATTCCTTTATATTTTCTTTTAAAGGCTTAGCAGCAAACTCCTCTTGGCTCATAAAACACTTTTCCAAAAATGAAAAGCAAGTTAAAGACGTCAAAAACAAATCATATATAGTAGCAGAATCATTTAATTTAGATAATTGATAAGTAATATCCAAATCATTATATTCAGCATATAAGCTATCAAGTTTCTTAATTTGCTCATTCATCTTAAGCATAGCCAAATTAGCTTTTTCTTCGCTCTTCTTGGCAAACAACCCTACTCCATTAGCTTTTTGATATTGTTTATATAGAGCAGCGCGTACTTTTTCTTCTTTCTCAATTTCTTTTTTCTTAGAAGCATATTGAGTTTTAACACTATCTTTATTTTTATAGCGTTCTACTAAATCTTTAATAATGAATTCATATTGATAATATTTCTTTAACTCATTTAAGGTTAAATAAAATCCCATAATAGCAGAATTATAACGCAATTTATCGTCATCCGACAAAGAACTATAACTTCCACCATTTACAACGAAAGTATCATAGTTTTTATCACGAACTCCTGCTCCTAATAAATAATCATCAATTCTCTTTTCTTTTTCCAAGAATACCTTTGTATTATTATATTCGTCCACCGCAATATCGGTACCGACACGATGACGAGTAGATACGTAAGTATCAATGACATTAGCAGAAGTAACTCCGCACTCATTAAAACACTTCGTTTTTTCAATAGAAACACCATTTGCTAACTCTTTGGCATATTTTTGAACAATCTCGCGCAAATTCATCTTAATCTGTAACTTAATATCTGGGCACGCAAAGAAAATCTTCTCAAAAATAGCTTTCATATCTTGAAAATCTGGGTTTTTAAAGAAAGAAACCATAAAGCGTTCCGTAAACATCGTATATTTAAAATCATCTATGGTTAAACGAACTCCAACCTTAGAAAAACAATCCATAAACTCTTTCAAAATAGAATTTAAATCTTCCAAGGTAGTAGTATCCTGAATAGAAGAAATTACAAAATCAATTCTTAACTTAAAACTATCTGAAATATTAGAATTCAAAAAAATACAATTCAATAAATCATCTACTTTTTGTAAATTTTGATTATGGTTCTCTTCATTGGAAACTGGAATTTCGTTATGATAACGAAGTTTTAACTCTTCTTTTATTTTGCCAAGATAAAGATTAAATTTTTGAATTTGTCTATCAACATACTCATTACGCTGTAGAGCTGCTTGACGATAAAATTTTTCCTTAGTTCTCTTGGTTCCTTCTTCTGTTTCCAAAACAAAATTATCAATATGATTTTTATCAACATTGATTTCTTTCATAATTTTTAAATCTTCAAAATTACTCATCTTCTTCACCTCCTATAGAAGGATCTAAAATACAACTTTGTAAGTATTGTAAATGAGCTGAAACAATTTGAAATAACTCCAGCAATTGTTCATCTGTTAAATTACTAATTTCTTGTATAGAATCCATAAAACACCTCATAGAATAAAAAGCCTTCGATAAGGAAGGCTTTTATCAATCATTTTATTAATCAGCTTTATCGTTAATACTGAATTGTAAACTAAATGCTAAAGCACTACCAGAAGCATGGTCTTCACAGTCAACATCTTGACCTTCAATCCACATGTAAATACGAACTTTTGTAATTCCTTCTTCTACTTCAAATGCTTGAATATATTGTGTAGTTGGAATTCCAGAAGCTGGAGATTCAACGGTTGTAACTGGAGCAAACCATGTACTACTTGTATCATTTAATGCAACTTCATCTCCTAAAGCAATAGGAGCTTTAACACCATAATAAGATAATTTAGCAGCCCCACTTGTTGAAGTAGTTTTTCCATAAACTAAAGATGCATTAGAAACACCAGAAGCTTTATGAACATCAAAATTTGGTTCCCAAATTAACTTAGCTAAATTACCTTTAATAGCCCAAGCAGTTGATGGATCAGCACCATAAGCAACAGAACCTTCCTTAATTAAGGCAACACGAGCTGCGTTTTGAATACCTTTATCGGCACTACCACTAAATACTACACTAGATTCAGAAGTTAAATAAATCATTTGTTTTTCAGAAGATAAGAAGAACAAATCGAATGCTATAAAGTCTCCAGATGTTCCATCTGTCTCGGTAGATTTAATAGCTGTTAAAATATTACTACCATCACTCGTTTTAGTTTCTACTGTACCACGATACATTTCCATAAGTCCATTAGAATCTACATTACCAATAGTAGATACTGGAACAGTAACTTCATCACTTCCATTTGGAATTTGGTTAATCTTACCAGTCCAACTAGCATTTAACAAATCGTTATTTGTTAAGATTGCTTTCCAATCTCTAGCATCTGCAGAAATTTGTAAACCTGCTGATGTAGAAACATTTACATCGATGGTATTAACTGTAACAGTTGTATTAGCAGTAAACCATGCATAAGTTGAAGTTGTTAAAACAACGCCAACAAATAAAATCATAATGATTGCTAAAAGAATCTTTCTTCTCTTTCTACTTTTTCTATTTTCTTTCTTTGCCATACTTAAAACTCCTTCTTCTATTTCTTATCAATATGTTCCTCAGTAAAATCCATGTGCAATTTAATTTCACCGCCCAAGAGATCATTTTTGCACTCTGGGTCATCCCCTTCAATCCAAATTACCACGGTATAGCGGTCTTTAGAATTCGGTTTGAAATCTTTTCTTTGTTCCAGTACTGCAACAGTATCTGAAACAAATTTTGTCGTACCTTTCTCAGGCTCTCCATCTACAATACTTTTTTTAGCATAGACAACTCTTTCACCATTTCGAATAATCATAATACGAATTGCCTCATCAACATTCAAAATACTATCATCAATATCAATTTCATACCAATAATGAACTTTTTCTTTACCGGCATTCACCACATAGAATGTATAAGCGATATAATTGTCGCCATTATGTGATCCCGTTTTTTCTTGATCAATATTTTCTGGTATCCAATTGATAGAGATATTATCCATATAATGAATCGTCTCAGTTTTCAACTCTCGAGTCTTTCCAGAAAACTTACCAGTTTCCGATAAAAAGACATTTTTTCGATTGGATAAGTTTTTGTCCAAAGTAACAGTAAACTTTCCGCCTTGATAAACAACATATAAAACCAAATAGATAACTGACACCAAAATCAACAAAAGTAAAAATAATACCTTTACAAATTTTTTAGTCAATTCTCTTTTGTAAATTGTTTGGGCCTTTACCTCTACTTCATTTTTCATTCAATCACCCATTGTTTCTATATATTTGTTGTACGCGCAATGCCACCTTTCCTACTATGTACAATAAGATTGTAACATTAAAAAAGTATGAAATCAATACATAAAATTAAAAAAATAGTAACTTATACACGATATTGGTTTAACTTCCCATAATAAATAACTTGGCATCCTTCTAAATTCTCAAAATCATCTGGTTTTATTAACTCTGGAAGAGCCAATTCTAAGTTAGAAGAATCTAACACATACTTTACAAATTCAGCACAATAAAAGCATTTTTCTCTGCGTACTTTTAGATGAAGAGCTACCGCAAATAACCCAATTGTATTAAAACGATAATCTTTTTTTTCTTCTAACATCGTATGAATCAACGATTGGATTGATTCATATTGTTCTTCACTAACTTCAAGGGAATATATTTTGCTTTTCGTATTATAAAATCGCTTAAAAGTACCAAATTTTGGAGACTCTTGTACAAATCCACCTATAAAAGGATTGTAGGCATTTAAGCGTCCAAAACTATACATTTCATCTAGATTCTCATCCAAAGAAAGAGATACATGAGAAAATTCTGTTCCCGTATAAGTCTTAACAATTTTAGACAATATCGATCCAGAATAAGTTAAAACAAAATATATCTTTCGCATACAATAACTCCTATCCTATTTCAAATTATATCATGCCATTTCTATGATAGACAAGGACTAATAAAAAAACTCGACACAAGTCGAGTCAAATTCTAATTGGTGCTCCCATCCGGACTTGAACCGGAACTCTATCGCTAGAAGCAGATTTTGAGTCTGCCGCGTCTACCAATTCCGCCATGGAAGCAGTAACAATTAGATTATACCATATTTTTTTAAAAAACAAACATTTTTTTCATGGAATCCATTCGATTTTTAAGATTCTTCAACCTCTTCATAGCGAGAAGTATATAAATCGGTATTATCATCTACTTCTTCAGGACTTGTTTCAATAATATCTTCAATATTTGGTAAATCTTCTACCGAAGACAATCCAAAATAATCTAAAAACTCATTGGTTGTTTCATATAAAATTGGTCTACCAGGTATATCACTTCTTCCACTTTCTTTGATAAAACCTTTCGCAACCAACTTACGAATGATAGACGTAGAACCAACCCCACGAATCGCATCCACTTGAACTCTCGTAATAGGTTCATTATAGGCAATAATTGCTAGTGTCTCTAAAGCAGCTTGAGACAAAGTATTAGTTTCAGGATTTTCAATTAATTTTTGATAATACTTTTTATGTTCAAATTTCGTAGTAAGTTTAAAACGATTCCCTAAAAAATCAATTCGAAGTCCTCTACTATCATCTTCATAATCTTTTTTTAATTCCATAATAAGATTATGAGATTCTTCTTCTCCTATTTCTAAAACATCTTCAATTTGATCGAGCGTTAGTCCATCTTCTCCAACGACAAATAATAATCCTTCCAAAACTGCTTTATTCACTTTCTAACACCTCACAAATAATGTCATCAAACGCATCATTTTGCGTTATTCTTAATTCTCGATTTTTAGCCATCTCTAAAATTGCCAAAAAAGTTGCTACAATATATTCTTTAGATACAATGGGAAACAATTCAAAAAAAGATACTCTTTTTTTACTCTTTAATAACTTCTTAATATCCCTACAACGGGAAGATACGCTAATTTCATTAACGGTTACTTTTGTTTTTAAAGGACGAGAATCTAATTTTCTTTGATAATACTTTTGAAACGCTTGAATCAAATCATCCAAAGTAACATCACTATGAATCTCTTTTTGTTCCTCCACATAATTTTGAATGTTTTCTGGCATTTTCGTATAAATATCTCTACGTAATAATTCTTTTTCTTGTAATAACTTTGTAATATCTTTATAGGCTTGATACTCTAATAATCTTTGAACCAATTCTTCTCTAGGATCTTCCTCTACTTCATCACTTTCCACTTGATTATTAGGAAGCAATAGCCTCGATTTTATTTCCAACAATTCAGAAGCAAGAACTAAATATTCAGAAGAAACTTCCAAATTCATTTTCTCTTGTTGATGAAGGAAATCCATATATTGTTTCGTTATCACTTCAATTTCAATATTCATGATATCCATCTTAGATTCTTTAATCAAATGAAGTAATAAATCCAAAGGGCCTTCAAAATCTTGTATCTTTAAATTCATTTCCATAAGTATCACTCCGCACTATATCAAAATTATAACATAAAAAAAGAATAGCGGAAAACTATTCTTTTTCATTAATAATAAATATAAGTTTTAGCACTTTGTCTTCCTAGCATATCACGAATACAAGAATCAACTGTATAAGGACTTCCTTCATTTAATACAAGAGCATCTTGTACCGTATTAATACCATTTACTCGACTAGCCTCACTAGAAGTCAAAGGTCCATATACTTCATCATTAGGACCAACAAAGATATAACAATTAGCATTATAGTCCCAAACAACACGAGCATCATGGGCATTAAATCCATAGATAGATTGTCCATCCTCTTTAATAGAAGCCCACTCTCCTGAACAATAACGTTCTGCTCTTGCTTCATTCATAATATAACAAATACCATTATCGCCATCACTATTTTTTAATACTCCATAATAGTCACATAAGATAGATGGTAAATGTTTATACCACTCACTGCGAACATACATGTCATTATAATAATCTCCATAATAAGGTGTAGGACAAACTAAATCATCACTTCCACCAATAAAACAAATCTTATTACCATTTTGTAAACAAATATTACCATAAGAATCATATGGATTTGCTGAAAAGCTACCTTGATAAGCAGATGGTAATTGAGATGCCACCATAACATTATATAAATACTCTCTACTTAAAGTATGATAATAGTAGTCATACAAAGAGGCTCCAAAGCTGTAGCAAGCATTTGAATCTCCCTTTTCAAAAGATTGAATATAACTACAAATCGTATCATAAATACTTTTAGCATTTGATCGAATAAAGTCGGCATTATCTCCTGATAAAGAAATACCATG
Organism: uncultured Caryophanales bacterium; assembly: GCA_946539445.1. Taxonomy (GTDB): domain Bacteria; phylum Bacillota_I; class Bacilli_A; order RF39; family UBA660; genus UBA3789. Next base: position 61,440 of record CAMNHK010000001.1, on the reverse strand, counting down.
ACTCTTTAATTGAGAACTTACATCCCCATTTTGAAATAATTGCTCAAAATTACGTTTTGCCTCGACTAAATTGTGATAAACACTTTCATTAACAATTGCATACATATTGCTTGGTTGTGGAGTAACTTCTGTTTGAGCAGCAGGAGTTATTCTAGGAATAACAATATTAGAACCACTAGATTTTTCTTCATCTTTACCCAAACTCTTTCCTACAGAAATAATTGCCGCAAGCGCTAATATTGTCGCAATATACTTTTTCCAATCCATTTTAAAATCCCCCTCAAAATTTGGCTATATTATACTACATAATTCCATTTTTGTCAAAAATAAGCTATAATGAAGGTGGTGATACTATGAAACGATTTCAAGAATTAGACGAAGGTTTTATCTGTGAACACTGTCAAAAAGAAGTAACTCCCTTAGGCTATACTTCCAGAGATCACTGCCCCCACTGCCTTTATTCCAAACATGTAGATATCAATCCAGGAGATCGCACAAATCCATGTAAAGGATTATTAGAACCAATAGGAATAGAAAAATATAAAGATACTTACAAAATACTCTATCAATGTAATAAATGTCATCAATCCCATAAAAACATCATTGCCAAAGATGATGATATGAACAAAATAATTGAAATATCCAAACAAAAATAAACTTTCCACAAAAACAGTGGAAAGTTTTTTTAATCTCTCGCATGAAAAAGGAGAGAAAAAAGAAAAGAAAAAAGAATAGTTGCCACAATACCACCAGATGTTAAATCAAACATCCCAGTAAATAAACCTAAAAATCCATTTGCCTGGGCACTCTTTAAAGTAGCATGTATCAAAGAATGACCAAAACTACAAATAGGTAAAGAAGCGCCAGCTCCAACGACCTTAATAAGGGTATCATACCAATGAAAAAGGTCCATAAAAGCTCCCAAAACCACTAAAATAGAAGTAATATGTCCTGGAGATAATTTAGAGTGATCTAAAACAATTTGACTAATCATACATATCATCCCACAAAATAAAAAGGAATAAATCAGTTTCAATCGACCACCTCCAAACTAACAGCATGACAAATGGAAAGAATATTTTCTTTTTGATATAAAAATAAAGGAGAAAATAAAGCACCTGTCGCTAAAAACAAAATTCTTTTAATTTTCTTTTTTCTTAATTGAGAAACAAAATAAGAATAAACAACTAATGGACTACAAGCTGGACCACTACCACCTGCTTTTACTTCCTTCTGTTTTTCTAAATCGTAAAGCAAAACACCGCAATCATCATACTTTTTCTCTAAATCAATAGAATATTTTTTTAATAGATATTCTTTCACAATTTCTTTTCCATAAACACCTAGGTCCCCAGTTAGAATCCAATCATAGTCTTCCACACCTCTACCCGTCTCTTGAAAGTGACGAGTTAGAGTATCAATAGCAGCGGGAGCCATTACACGACCCATATCATTGGAATCATTCTGACCATAATCAATACTTCTTCCAATGGTTGCACATTCCATTCGAATACTAGATTTTTGAGAAGTTAACAAACAACTAGCAGCCCCCGTTGCTGTAAAAGTAGCACTGTTCGGTCTAGGGGCTCCATATTCAATAGGATAACGAAATTGTTTTTCACTGGTTAAATTATGAGAAGAAACAACTCCAATCACATTCGATGCAAAACCATTTTCAATAAAAGTAGAACCAAGGATTAATCCCAAAACACTACTACTACAAGCACCATAAATTCCTACAAAACCTTGTCCAACTCCATAACTCCCATAAGTAGTCGCTGTTATTTGATTGAGCAAATCTCCTCCTACTACCAAATCAATATCTTCCTTCGCAAGAGAACTTTTTTTAAGTAAACATTGAATCGAATCTTTTACCATTTTTACTTCTGCTTTTTCAAAAGAAGATTCTCCGCAATAAAAATCAGAATATGTCTTATCAAAGTACTTTCCAAGTGGACCTTTTTTTTCATAAGGGCCACATACACAAGCCGTATCCTGTAGATACACATTTTGATAATGGATGGTCATGCAATCACCTCAATCAAATACCGAACGGCTCCTAATAGAAAAGCGGAACTAACTCCATAAAATAAAACCGTCCCCGCTAACTTAAAGGCATTGGACCCCATTCCATAAATGAGTCCTTCCGTCTTGGTATCCAAACAACAACTAGTCATAGAATGAGCAAAACCAGTTATAGGAATTAACAAGCCACAACGAAAAATAGTAACCATTCGATCAAATATACCAAGAGAAGTAAGAAAACTAGCCAAAAAAATGAATAATATCAGCATCCATACAAGTCCATCCTCCCTAGATAAAGAAAAGAATGAAACAAGAATTTCCACAATTCCCTCTCCCAATAATCCTAGAACACCACCACAAAGAAAAGATAAAAAAGCATTTTTTATTTTATTTTCCCTGGCTTTATGTAAATCCGCAATTTCCTCATAAAAAGAATCTCTCATAGTATCACCTATGATTAATTTGAACCAAAAAAGAAAAATAATACCTTATAAACGACTTCTTAATTTTTGTAATATTTTACTTTCTTGTCTAGAAACCTGTACTTGACTGATTCCCATACGAGAGGAAACCTCTTTTTGGGTTAGATCCTCAAAATAACGAGCTTGAATTAATTCTTTTTCTTCTTTAGGCAATTTATCAAGTTCTAATTTCAAATCTAAAATTTCAGGACTCGTATCATCAAATGTTTGATAAAATTCTTCTACTTCTTCCAACGGATGCACTTCTTCCGTTGCCAGTAGAGCCATATCTACTTCTTTTTCCTCAATATCTAGAAAAAGAGATAATTCTAAGTTAGTAGGTTCTCGTCCTAATCTTTGAGCCATAACTTCTTTTGCTTTTAATAATTTCTTCTTTAATTCAACAATATCTCTACCCACTTTTAAACTACTACTTTCTCGAATATATTTATGAATTTCACCGACAATATAATAATAAGCAAAAGTAGAAAACTTAGTAGAAAAGTCCTTTTTATAATGTCGATATGCATCCATAAGTCCTATCATACCAACTTGATACAAATCCTCTCGGTCATAATGATGAGAATACTTCGTAATGATATGATACACCAAGCCCTCATAGTTTAAGAGTTCTTCCATATTCCTCCTTTCCAAAACAAGAATACCTCAAACCAAAAAGTCTTTCCACCCATTCGACAAAACAACAAAAAAAAAGAATAGCATTTGCTATTCTAAATTAATTTTTAACTAAAACTTTATCTCCTACTTCAATATTTTCATAGATAGTACGAGCAGCATCTAATGGTAAGTTATCACATCCATGACTTCCACTATTATGATAGATTTGTCCTCCAAAGGAACTTCTCCAAGTAGCATCATGCAATCCTTCTCCACCATTATATGGCATCCAGTAATTTACATGAACCGAATAATCCTCACCAGTTAAGTAAGTATCTTCTGTTTTCGCTTGTAAACTAAATAATCCTAAATCCGTTGGGGTGGAATCTTTTCCTGTTACAACATCTGTTACTAATAAGACTTCTCCATTTTGGTATAAAGTAACTTTCTGTTCACTGATATCTACTATAACATAAACTCCTTGAAGAGTAGTACAATCTCCTTTTTCCACGAATCCTATTTGTCCATTACTTTCCACATAATAATATCCACCTACTTCTCCACCAACACGAGCAATTTCATAAGTAGGAATAGATCCAATTTTATCCCCATAAGGAGAAGAATATAAATTAGCATTTGTATGCATTGTTACGATTGGTAAATTTTCTCCAGAAAAAGCACATTGTTCACGTACATAATCTCCACATACGTAACCAATTTTATCTTCATAACGAACTTTATACCAACCATTGTCTAATCTTTCAAGCATTTCTAAGTAACTACCACAAGGTAAAGTTCCATACTCCGTATAAGTAGTACTTGGATCTGGACGGACATTAACGTTCGTAATCGCACAAACAACCGGAACAACCTCCGATAATTGACTCAATTGAGTGGTCAAATTCTCTTCACTAACTTGATCAATATAATCTCCACGAATAAAGCCTAAACGACCCTCTTTTGCTACTAAATACCAACCATTTTCACATCTAGCAACCAATGAAATTGGAGTATTTGGATAAAAAGAATCCATAATATCATAATCCGTACTAGGTCCATTACGGAAGTTAACATCAGTAGAAGTTACTCCGATAGAATTTTGAAATTCTTCAAATTGATAAGAATCTAAAGTTTCTCTAGAAATATCAGGATTATCCACTAAAGAATATCCATGCGAAAACAAAATATCATAAATATTAGGATTTACTTCCATTTCTCCTAAATAAGTTTCTCCATCTTCTGAAAAAACAAAAGCCGTAGTAAGATGCTCATTGGATACTTCTGTAATAGTAGCCTCCTCAGTAGGTAAAACAACATCATCTTTATTTTTAGAATGACAACCTACAATCATAACAGAACCTGCAATGACACCTGCTAATAATCCAGCTTTCCATTTATTACTCATAATATAACCCCCTCTTTTTTAACTGGGCTTAATTATATCATATTTTAGAAAAAAATGCAAATAAAAAGAAAAAGTCAATGCACTAGCACTGACTTTTATTTACTAATAGAATGACTTACACGACGATAAATTTTCTTTAAAGAATCTTTCTTATAAACTCCGAATGCTATTAAAGCAGGGATAAGAGCAAGCCATAATCTTGTAAATGGATTGGATGTTTCTGGATTAACAATTAATCCCTTATGGAAAGTAACTTCAATTACTTTATCTTCCATCATTTCTTTGAAAGCATCAATCGTATATTCTGTTTGGTTAAGTGGAATATTCAAATTTGTACCATTAATAACAATACTTTGAATAACATATCCTTCATCTGCCTTAACAACAATCTTGTCATCGGTAGAATCTTCACCCCATAAAACGGTTTCGTCTCCTTCAACAGTTCCACCATTGCCATTAACAATAGTTTGAATCTTTAAATGACGAACATCGTAGTAATAAGTGATTTCTTGGACATCCATCTCAACTACATATTCTTCTGTATCAGGACCTTCCACTACTTCAAATCCTGGAATATCAGCAGGAGTTACTACATATCTTTCTCCTACTAAATCTTCATGTTCAACCGTAGCAGATAATTCACGATTCGTATCTACCTCTAAGAAATGAACCAAAATCTTTCCTTTAATTTCAATAGCAGTAGAAGTTTGATTAACGACTTCACGTTGATCCTCATCGGTAACAATCTTACCTTTTACTTCATTAACCATAACCCTTTCATAAGGAGAAATCTCTAAATAAGCCATGGTTAAGTTTTTAGTAATTTTCTTAGAACCACTACCATCAATACCATTCCAATTAACGGTCCAAGTAATCGTACGATCACTTTCATTGTAAGTTCCACCATCTAAATTAGATTCTGAAACATTAATAGCATATGGAAGAGTATCTACAAGAGTAATAGTAGCATCTCCTGTATAGTTTTCAATAGCAGCATCATACGTAATTTCATAAGATACTGGAGTATCTAAACTGGTTATTTTCTCAGTGGCAGTTTGACTAACACTAGTGGTTAAACCACTACTTTTTACTTGATAGTAATAATATACTTCAATAACAGGCTCACGAACAACTCCTACATAATTCGTACTACGAGAATAGAAATCATATTCTACCAAAGCCTCACTAGAAGACTCGGTTGTATAATTAGTTCCATAATCGTAAGTGTTACTAACCATAGGAGCAACCGTAGTAGTAGTTTCTCCATTATCATATAAATAATGGTAAGTCTTTACGGTTCCACGTTTAATAGCATAATAATAAGTAACTTCAACACTATCTTTTTCCATCGTTCCATTAACAGGATCTCCAGAAACACGATCAAACTCATAATCTAAATTCGTAGTATCAACAGCAGAAGTTTGATATGTATCAAAATAATGTAAATCAAATACTTCGTCACTTGCAACTTTAGTATCATTTCCATCATTAGAATAATGATGAACGGTCAAAGTAGCTGGTTTTACTTGATATACAAACGTAATATCATAAGAATCTTTATTAATCGTAGCAGAAGTGGCATCTCCTCTAACTTCTTTATATAGATAACCAAAAATAGTTGGAGGCTCTACACTATAAGTATCAAAATAATTCTTTGTATAACTAGAATCTTCTTGAATCGTTTGACCATCTTCCGTCACATAATGAACCGTAATAGTAGAACTCTTCATTTGATAAATATACCAAATTCCGGTATTACTACTATCTACTGTATCGCCACCATCATGCTCTGTTCTTAAATAAGTATATCCTTCAATAGATGGTATACTATCCCCCGTTAATATATAATCATTGATATTTGTTCCATAATTAGCAATGGCAGTTGTAGAAGTAGCAACCTCTTGATAACTAGTATCAACAAAATGATTTGTTAATGTTACTTGACGCCTCATATAATAGAAAGTAACTTCATAAGTATCTTGATTAACAACACCAGAAACAGAATCACCCTCTGTACTATATAGAGAATAATCAGAAGAAGTATCTTGATAAATACTGAAATCATAATTATCTCCATAATTAAGAGTACCTGTATATGTTTGATCTCGATCTTCTCCTAAATAAGAAACTCGAACTGTATAATTAGCTACCTTAGGTACATAATATAAATTTATCTCTAAATTACTTGTAACAGTTCCTTGAAGAGGCTCTGAAGAAGTATCAAATGTATAGTTTTCAATTTCTAATGGTGTAATATTGTAAGCATAACCAACATTGTATTCCTTCGAAGTAGGAATATGAATCACTTCATCACCATCACCTTGATCACTATGTGCATAATAATTAAAAGTGAAAGTAACTTTATTTAATCGATAATTGTAAATAACTAAATATGCATCTCCTTCAACATTAAAACATTCTTGATTATCTGGAAAAGTCGTTGAAACATATTCATACCCGGTAATAGTAGGTGCAGAACCTACACAATACTGAGACCCCTTATCAACCGTAACACTAGTTAAAGGCTTAATTGTATTTCCATCTAAATCCTTATACATAAAAGAAATAGAAGAGACACTACTTCCACCAGTAGAGTAATAGTAATAATAAACATCAATATTTTCATGAACTGTTCCATAAGTATTTCCAGAATCAGAATCATATTCATAACCAGCAAATTCAGCGATAACGGTATAATACTCATCACCATCATTGTATGTATCTACTTTAGGTGTACTAAATTCCTGATTGTTATTAAGATCAACATAGTGAGTCGTTACAGTGTAACTTGCAATTTTCTCATAAGGCAAATAGATTTCGTAACTAGTTTCACTAATAGGGAAACAAGTATCCGTTCCAGTATATCGATAACCATCAAAATTTTTAATAGTAGGACAAACTTCTCTTTCTGTTGTAGTATCCGTATAGAAATCTAAAATGTTAACGTCTGAATAATAATAAACAGTATAGTTAATTGGTTTTGCTGTATCTTCATAAGATAATGTAACAGTTACATCGGACCCATCAATTACACCACAAGGATCATCACTATCAGTAGCATCATTATAAGCACTAATTAAACTAGTTGGATCCAAAGTATCAGGCTCATATGCACAGTAAGAATCTCCATATCGAAATTCCTCTGTATATTCAGGATATTCATCTGGATCTACCCCTTCATAAATCGTCGTAACGGTAAATCCACCATAATAATAGAAACGTCCAACATTTCCAAGTTCTACTGTTACTTGATTTCCATCAATCGAAGAACGACGAGCGTATTTATTTTGTTCTAATCCAGTTTCATTGTGTTCCCAAAAAACATTTTGATCCAATTCTTCTTTTTCTTCGCTGATAGCTTGATAATAACTAGCATTTGTTAGATTATAGGTAGCAATACAAGAATTATTAGACTGATACATTCCAGTACGAGTATAATCATTTACATAAGGAAGATCTTCCCAATAATCAGAACCATTAACAGTAGCAGAATATTTCAAATCAAAATGATGAGTCGTTAATTCTTGAGGAATAAACCATTTAACGGTAACGATATCAGAATCGTCTGAAACAGTTTCTACATACATTCCAGGGAAAGCATCCCAAGTATAGCGAGAACCTCCGCTAATTTGTTCTTCATTAGCCTCACTATAGATAGTTCCATTATCATCTAGACTAACAATATAAGAAAAAGAAACAAAATCGCCAAGCACATCTTCAAACAAAATATCTTCTGTTACATAAGAATCTTGAGAAGTCAAATAAGGAGCATAACTTGATAATGTAATAAAGAAAATATCTTCAGGGGTTTCATCCTCTACTTCTACTTTTTTATTAACATAAACCGTACCTTCATCTAAAGTACTATAATCAATTTCTGAAACATAGTCTACATAACTATCTTCATAACGATATTCCTTGTTATTCTGTCCGATAGAAGAACTATAATAATTTTTTAATTTCAGTATTCCAAAAACAGAAATTGCCGCAATGAAAGCAAATATAACAAGTACAAAAATTTTTTTTCTAGCCTTTATCATTTCACATACCACCTCTATTATTTAATTTTAACAAAGAATTATTCATTTGTAAATTTCCAAAATTAAGATTTTACAGGTTCAACACTTAATAAATGAAAACCATCTTTTTCCTTCTTAAAAGTATACTTATAAACACGAGCATACTCTAAAAAGGACTCCTTCGTTGGTTTTGCCTGATTTCCTTCCATAAACTGAACCTTTAATTCCTTTTGAAAATGATTATATTGATTAGCCCATTGTATGTGGTCTTCCCCTTCACCATACAAAGAATAAATCAGAACATAATCATATAAATACACTTTTTTCCTAGAAACTGTAATCGATTTCTCACTTGTAAAAGTTAAATGTATATCCTTGGAACTACAATCTTCATTGGTTTTCTTTGAAATATCTTCTGGTACAATTTTTTTATCTTGATACAATTCTTCATCATACCCACCACAATGAGTTGGTATTAAACTTCTTAATTCTTGTCGAACTTCTTTGGTAATCTCAATATTCTTATTCGCTTTTGAAATAAGTATAATAACCGTAAAAAAAAGAACCAAAGAAATAATTAAAGCAAGAATCAGTTTCATATTCTTTTTCATTTCTTTCACCTTATCCTTCATAATAATTGTATCGAATAAAAAAGAGAAAAGCAATGAAATCTTTATTTATCTGTGGAACCAAATCCACCAGTTCTTTTTCCGGTTGCTTGATCATCATCACAAATAAGATATTTTTGGAATACTACTTGTCCAATAACATCTCCTTTTTTCACCTCAATATCATGATCACTGCAATTAAAATAGGCAAAAAAGAAATGTCCATCATTATCTGGATTCTCATAATAATCACTATCGATTAAGCCAACACTATTAGCCATTAAAAATCCTTTTTTCGGACCACTACTACGATTTAATAGCAAATAGCATTCATCTTCTCCACAATATGCTTTTAATCCTGTGGGAATTAACGTTGGTTTAATACCAGGAACAAACTTAGGTATAACAATATCCTCTGCTGCTTCCACATCATAACCAGCCGAATGAGCGGTTTTTCGAACCGGTAAATGAATATCTTTATCTTCCCAACCTTTCGCAATTTCAAATCCTCTACATTTTTTCATATATTTCACTCCTCATATAATATTACTTTGTTTTCTTTTAAACTTTTCGAAACATCAATGACACGTTGATTGGAAGATCCCTTCCATTTCAAATTAGGATTTCGAAGAGACTCCACAAAAGGTCCATCTACTAGTACATCTAAATAAGACAAAACCTCTTTTCCCATTAAGTCTTCCAATAAAAATCCAGACCAAGCCCAGATTGTCTTAGAAGGATAAGCTTTTTTAAATCTTTTAGTAAGCATCAAAGTACCCTCAATCGTATTAGGATGCATTGGTTCTCCCCCTAAAATAGAAAGACCTGTAATATAATCTTCTCGAGCCAACTCAAGAATCCTCTGAATTTGTTCTTCTCCAAATTCTTCTCCTCCTTGAAAATCCCAAGTTTCCGGATTAAAGCATCCTTTACAATGAAAACTACATCCCTGAAAGAAAATGGATACCCGAACTCCTGGACCATTCGAAATATCCATCTTTCGTATCTTATGATATCGCATTATAAATCCTTATTATCCAAATGAATCACTCTCTCTTTGATTTCTTGGGTTCTACCACGATTCCAGAAATTATTTCCGATATAACCACAAGTACGACGAGCTACATTCATTTTCGTTTGATCTCGATTTCCACAATTTGGACAATACCATTCCAAATTATCATCAATTAAGATTTCTCCATCAAATCCACATGCTTGACAATAATCAGACTTTGTATTTAATTCTGCATACATGATATTATCATAAATAAAATGAATTACTTCTAATACAGAATCTATATTATGATTCAAATCAGCGGTTTCAATATAAGAAATAGCTCCTCCTGGAGAAAGTCTTTGAAACTCACTTTCTAACTTTAATTTTGTAAAAGCATCAATTTCTTCAAAAACAGGAACATGATAACTATTCGTAATATAATCTCGATCAGTAATTCCCTTAATCACTCCAAAACGATCTCTTAAAGCTTGTGCAAACTTATAGGTCGTTGATTCAATAGGAGTTCCATAAACAGAATAATCAATGTCTTCTGCTTCTTTCCAAACTTTGCAAGCATCATTTAACTTTTGCATAACAGATAATCCAAATTCTTTTCCTTCCCCATTATCTGTATGAGAATGTCCTGTCATATATTTCACACATTCATAAAGACCAGCATACCCAAGAGAAATCGTAGAATATCCATGATGCAACAATTCATGAATAGACTCTCCCTTTTCTAATCGAGCAAGAGCTCCATGTTGCCACAAAATAGGCGCAACATCACTTGTAACTCTTGATAATCTCTTATGACGACATTGTAGAGCACGATGACAAATCTCTAAACGATCATCCAATATCTTCCAAAATTCATCCATATCCTGATGACTACTTAACGCAACATCTACAAGATTTAAAGTAACAACCCCTTGATTAAATCTTCCATAATATTTTCCCTTACCCGGAACATAGTTCTTTGCCTTTGCCATATTTCCAAGAGAAATGGTTCTGTCAGGTGTTAAGAAAGATCGACAACCCATACATGGATAACAATCCCCTTCTCCCAATTCATTTTTCTTTAACTCTTTCATCACTTTTTCAGAAATATAGTCAGGTACCATTCTTTTCGCCGTACATTTCGCCGCTAATTTTGTAAGATAATAATACTTACTCTTTGGACGTACATTATCTTCTTCTAACACATATAAAAGTTTAGGAAATGCTGGAGTAATCCAAACTCCTTTTTCATTTTTCATTCCTTCAATTCTTTGTTTTAAGACTTCTTCAATAATCATCGCAAGTTCTTCTTTATATTCATCTGTCTCTCCTAAATACATATTGACACTTAAGAAAGGAACTTGTCCATTCGTATTGGTTAAAGAATTAATTTGATATTGGAACGTTTGAACTCCATCCGTAATTTCTTTTTTTAAATCTTCTTCTACAAACTTTTCAATTTGTTCTTTGGATAATTTTCTAGCTTTATATTTTTTCTCATAGTACTCTCTACTACTTTTCACAAAAGGAGCTAAATGAGTAAGAGTAATCGTTGCTCCTCCATATTGAGAAGAAGTAACAGCCGTAATAATTTGAGTCGCAATAGACATCGCCGTTAAAAAGCGATGAGGCTTTTCAATCATCACACCATTCATATTCGTTCCATTTTGAAGCATATCTTCTAGATTAATCAAATCACAATTATGTAATGCATTTTGTGCATAATAATCCGCATCATGAAAATGGATAATTCCTGCTTCATGAGCTTCCACAATATCCTCAGGAAGTAAAAATCTCTTCGTAATATCCGTACTTGTAATTCCCGCTAAATAGTCTCTTTGTGTTGTCACTACTTTCGCATCTTTATGGGAATTCTCTGTATTCCAGTATTCACTACCACCATCAATCAACTCCCTAATTGATTGATCTGTCGTATTACTACGTCTCACTAGTTCCCTACGATAGCGATACGTAATATAATGTTTTGCCAAAGCAAACTTTCCAATACTCATTAATTTCATTTCAATAATATCTTGTATATCTTCTACAAGGATTCTCTTTTTTCCTAACTGTTCAATATACTTGATAATATTTTTAATCTGTGTTGAAGAAGCCCTATCTTCTTCTTCCACTTCCAAGTTTGCTTTTTCGATGGCATCTTCGATTTTAGATGGCATGTATTCGACCGCATGACCATCTCTCTTGATAACCTTCATAACCTTTGACCTCTTTCTTATTTTTTATAAAATCATCATATCATAAAAAAGCAAAACAAAGTGTTGCATTTGCAACACTTTACATTTTTTGCTATAATTTTTTTTAAGGTGATAAAAATGATAAAATTATTTGAAAATATTTCTGAAAAAGAATTGTTGAAATTAAAGAAAATTCTAAAGGCAAGTACTCAAAAATTTAAACGAAATGTAAACGTCTTGTCAAATGTAAACCGAGAAGATTTCATTGCTTTAATTGATTCTGGTAGTATTGAATGTATCTATACAGATTATGCAGGAAGTAAAACCGTCATAGAAGAATTAGAAACAGGAGAAGTATTTGGATCCTTAACCTCCTCCATTCAAGAAGAAGGAATCTCCTGTATCACAAAAGAAGATACAGAAATCACATTCATTGAATATAATCAAATCACCAATGATGAAATCTTTAAAAATGATTTCTACATCATCTTTATTAAAAACCTAATCAAAATCCTAACAGAACAATTAAATACTAGAAATATAAGAATTGAACTACTCACAAAAAAGACTACAAGAGACAAACTACTCTCTTATTTCAAATATATAGAGAAGAAAACAAAAGATGGATCCAAAACCATTAAAATGAATACTTCTTATACAGAACTAGCAAATTACTTATCCGTTGATAGAAGTGCAATGGCAAGAGAAATCAAATATCTAAAAGAAGATGGGTTCATCGAAATCATAGGAAAGAAAATTATATTGCATTACTAAAAAAGAACCAATCATTTGGTTCTTTTAAGTTTTTATTAATACGTTTGCAGTAGTCAAATTTCTATTTCCACTATGTGTTAAAATCCAACTCTGATCACTAGCATCTTTTACATAGATTTTTTGAGTAGTTTTCCAGTCGTAAAAAATATTAGAATAGGAAGTAACTGCACTAAAATCAAATGTAGATAAATCCAGTGTGAATGTATTATTGGAATATCCCGTACTATTAAACATATTAGTCATATTTGTTACTTTACTTGTATCAAATTTATCTCCTAAATCTAAGGTGAAGGCAGTACTACTATAGCCTGTACTGTAAAACATAGCTTCCATTTTTGTTACTTGACTCGTATCAAATTTATCTCCTAAATCTAGGGTAAATACTGTACTACTAAATCCTGTACGGTTAAACATAGAAGACATATTTGCGACTTGACTGGTGTCAAAATGTTCTCCTAAATCTAAGGTAAATACTGTGTTGGTATAACCTGTTTGGCTAAACATATTATACATATTCGTTACTTGACTCGTATCAAACAAATTCCCTAAATCTAATGTGAAAACGGTACTTTTATATCCCGTACTACTAAACATACTAGACATATCCGTAACTTTACTTGTATCAAAGTAATCGCCTAAATCTAGGGTAAATACTGTACTGTTATAGCCTGTATAAGCAAACATATAAGACATATTTGCGACTTGACTGGTGTCAAAATGTTCTCCTAAATCTAAGGTAAATACTGTGTTGGTATAACCTGTTTGGCTAAACATTTGAGACATATTTGTGACTTTACTTGTATTAAACTTCCCTCCTAAGTTTAAAGTAAAAATAGTACTACTATATCCTGTAGAAGCAAACATATGAGACATATTCGTTACATTGGAGGTATCAAATTGATCTCCTAAATCTAGGGTAAATACTGTACTACTAAATCCTGTACAGTTAAACATAGAAGACATATTTGCGACTTGACTGGTGTCAAAATGTTCTCCTAAATCTAGGGTAAATACTGTACTACTAAATCCTGTACAGTAAAACATAGACTGCATATTTGTTACATTACTTGTATCAAATTTATCTCCTAAATCTAGGGTAAATACTGTACTGTTATAGCCTGTATAAGCAAACATTTGTGACATATTTGTTACTTTACTTGTATCAAATTTATCTCCTAAATCTAGGGTAAATACTGTACTCTTATAGCCTGTATTATAAAACATATACTCCATCTTCGTTACATTTGAAGTATCAAAGTTATCTCCTATATTTAGCTCAAATACTGGGCTACTATAGCCGGTATACAAAAACATACTAGACATATCTGTTACTTTTGAGGTATCAAATAAGCTTCCTAAATCTAAAGTCATGACTGTACTTTTATAACCAGTATAATAAAACATATCAGACATATTTTTTACATTACTTGTATCAAATTTATCTCCTAAATCTAAGGTGAAGACTGTACTATTATAGCCTATTTCAGAAAACATATCAGACATATTTGTAACTTTACTCGTATCAAATCTATCTCCTAAATCTAAGGTGAAGACTGTACTACTAAATCCTGTACAGTAAAACATAGATCCCATATTTGTTACATTACTTGTATCAAATTTATCTCCTAAATCTAGGGTAAATACTGTACTGTTATGGCCTGTATAAGCAAACATAGAAGACATATCAGTAACCAAAGAAGTATTTAAAGCATCGATATTGTTGATTGCATCTACTCCAGTTAAGAAGCCAAAGAGATACTGGCTATTAGGATTAGCATATAATGATCCATCTCCTTGAATAGTTAGATCATACTTTGTATTATCATCTTGATTGGCGGTAATATATGCCATGACATCTCCATTTTGATTCGCTCCTACATCCCAGCTATCGATTACATTCGCTGGTGGATTGATTTCATCATCTAAATTAATAATCTTTATTTTTTCTTTATAAGTACTACTACGAAAAGCGGTAGTATCAGAATAAGAAGTTTGCTGTATCACTGGAACTGTATATTTTTTAACCGTTACTGTACCACCAATATTTAAGGTTGTTCTAAGAGTTGCATATCCAATTCCTAGAAATGCAAAAAGACCTAATATACTATAAAATATTAGATTCATTGTTCTATTTCTTCTACTTTTTAGGATACGTCTTTTTCTTTGCATACGAAACACCCTACTATAATTATACCGTTCTTTTATCAACAAAAGAAGAGAATGAAAGGAAAAGAATTGTCAATTGACAATTCTCTATTATCTTGGGATTAAGGATAAACTAACTTTATTTTTTTCTAAAGAAATATCATCTACGTAACAATCTACAATATCTCCAACACTAAATAAGTCTGAAGGATGTTTTACATAATTCTTACTTAATTTAGAGATATGAGCAAGTCCATCATCATGTAATCCAATATCAATAAATAAACCAAAATCCACAACATTACGAACCGTACCTTGTAACTTATCTCCAATATGTAAATCTTTGATATCAAGTATGTTACTTTTTAAAATAGGCTGTGGATATTCATCTCTTGGATCCAAATTAGGCTTTTTTAATGATTCCACAACATCTTGTAACGTATACAAATCCGTTTGATATTTTTTAGCAGCTTCTTCTAAAGAAATTGAATTCAATTTTTGAATAATTTCATCACTACCAACTTTCGAAGTATTCTCGCCTAAATCCTTTAAAATTTGATTAGCAATTGGATAACTCTCTGGATGGATTGCGGTAGAATCTAATACATTATCTCCTCCTTGAATTCGTAAAAATCCAATAGCTTGTTCATAAGCTTTATCCGTCAATAACTTTTTCTTTTTTATCTCTTCACGAGAAGTAATCTTTCCAACACTTTCTCGATAATCAATAATCTTTTTAATGGCAGTTTTTCCAATTCCAGATACATAACTTAATAAAGATGCGGAAGCAGTATTTACATTAACACCAACACTATTCACACATTTTTCAACCACAAAGTCTAAAGAATTAGACAAGTTTTTAGGAGATACATCATGTTGATAAAGTCCTACTCCGATTCCCTCTGGAGGAATTTTAACAAGTTCTGCCAAAGGATCTTGAATTCTTCTACCAATACTAACAGCACTTCTTTTTTCCACTGCTAAATCTGGGAACTCTTCAATAGCTTGTAAAGAAGCAGAATAAATAGATGCTCCCGCTTCACTAACAATAACATACTTACAAGGAAGTTTGTATTCCGCAATCATCTCAGCACAGAACTTTTCAGATTCCCGAGAAGCAGTCCCATTTCCAATAGATATAATATCTACTTGATATTTACGAATTAATTTAACAATTTCTTCTTTGCAAGCTTTTATTTTATCGGCACTGATACTATTTAAAAAAGGTTTAATAACCGTACTATCTAAATACTTTCCATTTTTATCCACTACAGCAATCTTACAACCATTAACATATCCAGGATCAAAAGCGAGTACAACTTTTTCCTTAATGGGTGGAGTCAGTAGCAATGCCTCTAAATTTTTTCCAAAATTCTCAATGGCAGCTTCCTCTCCCTTTTCACTTAAGTCACTACGGATTTCTCTTTCAATAGAGGGCTCAATTAATCTTTTATAAGAATCTTCTATTGCCTTTTTCACATAAGAAGTAACAAAACTCTTATCATTTTTAATAACTTTCTTTTCCAAATATGCGAGTATTTCATCTTTATTAACATCAATGGAAACCGTTAATACTTTTTCTTTTTCCCCACGATTTAAAGCTAAAATACGATGAGGTTTAATAGACTTAACTGGTTCTTGATAAGAATAATACATTTCGTAAATAGCCTCTTTATCTTCGGCTCCCTTTTTAAGATTAGACATCACAATACCATTTCGATAAAAATAACCACGAATCCATTTACGATAAAAAGCATTATCACTAATCCACTCTGCTATAATATCACAAGCTCCTTGAATCGCCTTTTCCATCGTATCCACTTTATCATGAACAAATTTTTTGGATAGAGACTCCATATCTCCTGTCATAGGAAAAGTCATCATCATTTTTGCAAGTGGCTCCAATCCCAAAGCAATAGCTTCTGTAGCCTTCGTCTTCTTTTTTTCTTTATAAGGGCGATAAATATCCTCTACTTCAACGAGTTTACTACAAGCAAGAATAGACTGACGAATATCATCAGTTAACATTCCTTTTTCATCAATCAAACGAATAACATCTTCTTTTCTCTTCAACAAGTTTTCTTGATATAAATAAACTTCTTGAATCTTTCGAATGGCTTCTTCATCCAAAGCTCCCGTTGCTTCTTTTCGATATCGCGCAATAAAGGGAATGGTATTATCTTCTTCTAATAATTTCAAAACCGTACGAACTTGTTCTTCGCGTATCTGTAAATCATTGGCAATTTCCTTTATAATTTCATCATTCATTTTATACACCTCCTGATTATCATAGCAAAAAGAAAAAGACAAGATAAGACTTGACTTTTTCTAACCTTCTCTCTTGCAAGTATACCCAGAAGCATTCATAGATCTTTCAATAATATCCATATCTTGACCATATTGATACTCTGGATTATTACCACCAGCTTCAATAAAAGCTTCATCTACTTCGTCAACATTCATATTTTTCAAATCAAAGTGTTGCGTTTCTACTAATTTTCCATCCGTATAACTACATTGAACCGTAATACCTTCTAAAGATTCCACATTCGTTGCTAGAGATTGACAAGTTTGTGCTAACTCATCTAATGTTGCCTCATCTAATGTAGCATCCCCACGTGTCGTAATAATAAAACTTGTTTTTTCCAATTTATTATCCGTAAAATTATAAGTTAAATCATAAGACTTATCTAAATTCGTAGTATTCGTATCCAACGTACATTTCAATTTACCAGTTGTAATCTTTTCAGGAGTATAGTTTAAATCTCCTGCTTTATATAAATTAATCATAGTCGTTATCTCAGGTAAAAAGATAACAAAAGCAATCAAGAAAACAAAAAACACAATCAATAAAAAAGTCTTAAATTTACTTGGTGGTTTATAATTAATTTCCACACTTTTTAAATTTTCAGGAACCACACCACCAGTATCTCCACCAACTGGATTAGGATTACTAACTACAGGCGCTGTATTCTGTGTATTCGCCATAGCAGTAGGAACTACTGGAATCGTAGTAGTAGAATCAAGTACAGGAACCTCAGCCGTAACAGGTGCCATAGAAGCAGTATTCTCAGGAACTGGTGCTGCTTCCGTAGGAACAACAGGAATTGCGGCGGTTGTATCTAATACCGGAACTTCGTCATTAACTACAGGCAAAGTTTGTGTTTCTCCTAAAACAGGAATATTAGTAGTCGTATCTAAAACAGGTGCTGAATTCTCAGGGACTGCAGCTCCTGTAGGTGGTGTAAACATTGTTGGTTGAACATTTTGATTATTCGTTTCGTTCGTATTCACAATATCAACTCCTATTCTATACAATAGATTATATCATAACTATTTATCTTAAACTAGATATTTTTTCTTGAAAATTATCACTAAGGACAATATAACTACCAGAAGTTAAAATATCGGCTTCTTGGCATTCCATTTTCGTAATATTATTAATGCCCCCATCCACATTAATAAGAGCAGGAATATGGTAAGAATTTAGTAATTCTCTTAATTCATGAATCTTTTCCTTAGTTCCTGGTAAAAAGGTTTGTCCCCCTTCTCCTGGAACCACGCTCATAACAATAATTTCGTCTAAATATGGTAAATAAGGAATTAAAGCATTCACTTTCGTATCTGGATGAATGGCTAAACCACACTTAATAGAATAACTTTTAATCATTTCCAAATCTTTAAGAATATCTTCCTCTATCTCAACATGAATGGTAATACATTCCGTATTTAATTCCGCATATAATGGAATATAATGAGATGGATCTTCCACCATCAAATGCACATCTAATCTCTTCGAAGTATATTCATAAATATGACGCATTTCGCGAAATGGCATCGTTTTATTTTTCACAAATTTACCATCCATTATATCCACATGAATATAATCAACATCGGTATCATTTAATTTTTGTAAATCCAAAGGAATGTTTTTACTACTTAAAAAAGATGCACTAATTTTCATTATAATCAACTCCTATAAAATCTAAATAATGAAGATATCGACTCTTCATAATATGATTCTCCAAAACTTCCTTCTTCACAACACATTCAGCTTCTTTTGTATGACTACAATCTTTAAAAGGACATGGATACATAGAAAATTCTATAAAAGCGTCTCGTATTTGTTCCTTCGTATATCCAGTAAACTCCAAAGAAGAAAATCCAGGAGTATCCATTACTTTTCCTCCAAAAAAGTCAAACAGTTCAACCACTCGGGTAGTATGTTTTCCACGTCCCAAAGCCATGGAAATCTCTCCCGTCTCTAAATTCCAATCCGGATTTAAAGTATTTAATAAAGTACTTTTTCCAGCTCCTGTTTGTCCAGTAAAAACACTCGTTTTCCCTTTTAAATATTCTTTTATTTTATCAATCTCATTACGGAAAAGAACGGTATACCCAAGATTTTCATAATATTGTAATACGGAACGAATTTCCACCAATTCCTGATCCGTTACCAAATCATCTTTCGTAATACAAATAATAGGCACTACATGATTCATTTCCATCAATACAATAAACTTATCCAATAAATGAAGGGAAAAATCAGGATAACGTAAACTAGTAATTAAGAAAGCTTGATCAATATTACTAACCTTAGGTCGATCAAAGCAATTTTTTCTTGGACAAACTTCTTCAATTAAATGTTTTTCTCTACTGAAAAGAACATAGTCCCCCACAACTGGAGTAATATGTTCTTTACGAAATATTCCACGACATTTACAAGGATAAACTGTATCTTCATAATTTACAAAATATAAATCACTACTTATTTTTACAATTTGTCCTTTCATAAATCTCCTTTATTCATTTTCTTTATCACCAGAGGTATTTCCACCTTCAGAATTACCATCACCAGTATTTGGTTCAGGTTCTGGAGTTGGTTCTGGTTTTGGTTTTGGTTTAACAGCAACCGTTACTCTTAAAGTAGTTCCTGCGATGATTTTACGTCCTTTTGGCATATTTTGAGAAATAATAGTTCCTTCTGCATAAGCGGTAGTTTCTTGCTCTGTTTTTTCAAGAATCAATCCATACTTGTTGCAGAATACTTCTACATCACTCAAACTCCATCCTTCAGCTACCATATCTGGGAAGGTTTCCACAATATTTGGAGTATACAATACAAGAGAATCTCCACTGCGAACCAAAGCACCAACTTCTAAAGATTGACCAATGATTTCATCTTCTGCATATTCTTTTTCAGAAGTATCAACATCTTTCTTTTCAATCGTAACAATTAAGCCATATTTTTCTTCTAATCGAGTTTTAATTTCAATTGCATTACTTCCAGTATAATCTTCTAACGCATAAGTGTCTTCACCAGAAGATTTATAAATGGTAACAACCGTACCTTTCTTAATACTTCTTCCTTTTTCAGGATCGGTTTTCACAACACGATTTTTATCAATCAAAGAAGAAGGAACGGTCTTTATTTCCGTATTAACTTCAAATCCAGCATCCAAAAGTTTTTTCTCACAAGCACTTACTTTCAAATTTTCACAATTTGGAATCGTAACCGATTCTTGATTGGATACTTCTGGTAATAAGAAGAAGACAGCTAATAATCCCAAAGCAATTAATACAAAGATAACTGCCAAAATGATAATAATAATTTTACTCTTTTTATCACTCTTATCTTCTACTTCAATATCTTCCATTGGAGTCGTTACTTCTTCAGTTGTCGTATCAGAACCAATAGCTTCAATTTTAGCATCCTCTAAAGCCTCTTGTTTCTCCTCTTCTGCCTTTTTAGATTTTTTAGTTTCATTTTCATTTTCTGGATATTTATATTGATAAACTGGTTCATTCATTCGCTCTTCGTTTAATGCTGTTAATAAATCCTCATGCATACTACGAGCATTATCATAACGATTTTTTGGATTTTTCGCAGTAGCACGTCGAATAATATTTTCAATACTTTGAGGAATAGAAGGATTCTCTTCTCTCAAACTAGGAAGAGGCTCTCTCATATGTTTTAAAGCAATTTCTACGGCATTATCTCCTCTAAATGGTAAAGAACCCGTTAATAGTTCATAAAAGATAATTCCCATAGAATAAATATCACTTTTAATGGTACATCCTTTTCCACTAGCTTGTTCCGGTGGTAAATAATGAACACTTCCCATAACAGAATTCGTCTGCGTTAATTGCGTAGAATTAAGTGCCATAGCAATTCCGAAATCCGTTATTTTAATCTGGCCATCATCACGAATCATAATATTCTGAGGTTTTAAATCTCTGTGAATAATATAAGAATCATGAGCATGAGCCATACCATCGGTTAATTGACTCATAATATCAATAGCTTCACTTAAGGTAAGACTTCCCCTCTTTTTCAATAATTGTTTTAAAGTCTTACCATCGACATATTCCATAACGATGTAATAAGTACCATCGTCTTCCCCAACATCATACATCTCAACAATATTAGGATGTGCTAAAGAGGAAGCTGACAACGCTTCTCTTTGAAATCTACGTACAAATTTCTCATCGTTAGCCAAATCCCCACGTAATACTTTAATAGCCACATTTCGATCTAGTATCGTATCATATCCTAGATAAACATTAGCCATTCCACCTTCACCAATTGATCGAATGACTTCATAGCGATCATTTATCTTTTGCCCCTTTGTTATCACTTATCTTCACCTTCTTCATTGCGAATCAAATAAGCAACGGAAATGTTATCTGTTCCACCTCTGTTATTTGCTTTATTAATCAACTTAATTACTTTATCTTCAATGGTTCCTTCTCCTAAAAGAACTTTTTCAATATGTTCTCTTTCTAACATTCCAGTTAATCCATCACTCGATAATAGAATTTCCGAAATATCCATATCACAATCAAAAATATCGACATCAACCTCTAAAGAAGCTCCTAAAGCTTTCATCAACACATTTTTCTTAGGATGCACACTAGCCTCTTCTTTCGTCAACTCTCCCGCACTTACAAGTAAATTAACAAGGGTATGATCATAAGTGACTTTATGTAATTTTTTATCTTTCATTACAAATCCACTAGAATCTCCTACGTTTCCAAATAAAAGATATTCTTTTGTTAAAACAGCCATTACCAAAGTAGTCCCCATTCCTTTACTTTCCGGATGAGTTTTTTCATGTTGAAAAATTAATGTATTAATTTCATCTACAGAATCTCGAATCCAATTAACAGCATCTACTTTGCTCATATTTCGGAAACTTTCTTTAAAATGTTTTCCCAAATAACGAATCGCAATCGAAGAAGCTACTTCCCCAGCAGAATGTCCACCCATTCCATCCGCAATAGCCATCAAATAACTATCCTCATCGTTTTTTACGATAATTACGCTATCTTCATTATGATTACGAACCTTACCAGGATCTGTCATATAAAAAGATTTCATAGTTCCTCCTTCTTACTTCTAAGCTGTCCACATGCGGCACTAATCTTACCGCCAAATTCTTTTCGAATTGTTACATTGATATTATTCTTTTTAAGTATATCATAAAAACGCATAATTTGAACAGTATTTGTTCGCATGAAATCTAAATTATTGGTTTCGTTATAAGGAATAAGATTAATATAGCAATTAATATCCTTCACTAAATGAGATAATTCTAAAGCACATTCGTCACTATCATTGATATCTTTTAATAGAATATATTCAAATGTAACACGACGATTGGTCCTCTCCAAATAAGTCTTAATAGCAGGAATTAATACTTCTAATGGATAAGCTTTATTAATAGGCATGATTCGATCACGAACCTCATTATTAGGAGCATGCAAACTAATGGCTAAATTAATTTGAAGAGGAAAAGTACTAAACTCTAATATTTTAGGAACGAGTCCACAAGTCGATACCGTAATATGTCGAGCTCCAATAGCTAGACCCTTAGGATGATTGATAATTTCAAAGAAACGAATCAAATTATCATAATTATCAAAAGGTTCTCCAATTCCCATCACTACAACATGACTAATTCTTTCTCCCAATAATTTCTCAATCATTAGTAATTGTAATACCATCTCATAAGTCTCTAAATTTCGAACTTTTTTTCTTCTTCCAGACTCACAAAATTTACATCCCATATTGCAACCAACTTGGCTAGAAATACAAATACTATTTCCATAATCATGTCTCATCAAAACAGCCTCAATATGCTCTTTATCTTCTAACTCAAATAAATACTTACAAACATCGGTATCTTCTTGAACATCTACGATTTGAAGTCTTGCAATAGAATACTCTTTTGATAAAGAATCTAAAACCTCTTTTTTGATATTAGTAATCATAGAATAATCTTCGATTCTCTTTTCATACAGCCAACTAAATAATTGTAAAGCATGAAATTTTCGAGATCCTATTTGAATAAAATATTTTTCCAAATCTTCTAAGGTACATCCATAAATATTTTTCATAAGTATCACTTCCAAAACTATAACTATTATACAATAAAGAAACAAAATAAAAAAGAGAGGCATCTCTCTTTTCTAAAACTATTTATTATTGATAGCGTCAACAACTCTATCCGTTTGCTCACGAGTATTTGTATCGTCCATTCTTCCAGATACTAAATCATTAATCATTTGAGAAGCTTGTTCTGCTTTTGCTTTTTCAAAGATTACAAAGAATAGAACTACAGATTCACCAGCAGTAGTATTAACAAGTAAAGCTGTTTGGAAAGCGTTAAGTGCGCCAAGAACTCCAAGTGCTAATAAAATTAATCCTGCAAAGAATGAATCACCCATACAAGCTAAACCAACAATAGCAAGAATAACACCAACAACTAATTGTTTAAATTGAAGTCTGAAATCAGTATCAGTAGAAGCAATTTGATTAATTGCAACTGTCTTTTTAGCAGCTCCAAGTGGAATAAATCCTAAAATTGTGTTTGGAATTTTAAATTTGATAAAATTCTTTTCTTTAGAAATTTCCCCTTTTAAATAAAAAGTCAAATAAGATGTTATAAAAGTAATTGAATCCATAACAAATCTCCTTTCTAAAAGAAAAATATCATAATTTTCTCATTTTTTCAACAAAATTCGACAAAAAATTCAAATCAAAAAGGTTGTTCCAGCTGAATTTCTCCAAAGGAACTATATTTTAATTCAATTTTCATAGATTTCTCACACAAAGAATTTAAAACACAATAACTATCTAAATTCCATAAAATCTGATTGACTTTATTATCAGAACCCGAACTTAAAACAATCATATTAGGTTCCTCCATAAAATCACTATCCAATTGATTAATAACCTGATTAATCGTATTGGTAGAAATCAAAAAATTATAATTCGTTTTACCACTCTCATAAGAAGTTTTAGAGTCATAAGTAGCATAATCTAGTAACGAAAAAACATTACTAACACTTAATAAAGGTTCATATAAAATAGGAGAATCTACTTCTTCCCATTCCTCTTTCTTTAAATAATAAACCCCATCGATTCCATAATATTCTTGATTATTATAGGTAAAAGAAATCCTGTTATCTTCTCTTTCACCAACATAGATATATTTATTTCCATCAACAGAGATAATATAAGAAAAATGATAATTATTTTTCAATAAATCATCAATCGAAAAGTGATACGGAGTTCCCCTCTCATATTCTTCCACCGTTCGATAAGTACGAGCACTCGTATGAGCATAAAAATAAATCAATAGAAAAAACAAGAAATAAAAGCCAAAGAAAAGAATTGCTTTTCCTCCTGGTTTTTTCCGAAATTCTTGAAACCATTCCCAATTCTTTTTCATTATTCAAACACCTGACCAATTAATTTATCTTTGCCAATTCCATTTACATAACTTTTAGCGTCCATCATTTTTTTCCCAAATGGTTTTACTTTTGTGAGACAAATAGAACCATCTTTCGTTGCAACAACAATACCCATAGAATTAATATCGACTATTTCCCCACAAGAAGCATTTGGATAGGTCTTATCCAAAAGAACACTTTCATATATCTTCATCTCTTGACCAAAAAGAATCGCATTCGCACTTGGAACAGGAGAAAGTCCACGAATTAAATTAAATATTTCCCGACTGGTTCGATCAAAAGAAATATGCTCTTCCTCTCTTTTAATATTAAAACCAAAGGTAACTTCTTCTTCTTTTTGAGGAATTCTCTCATTCGTTCCATCAATAATACTAGGTAAAGCTTCCAACAATAATTCCTTACCCATCACGCTTAAACGATCATGTAAACTTTCTAAATTATCACTATCTAAAATTGGAGTTTCCCTTTGCAAAATAATATCGCCGTTATCCATCTTTTCATCCATATACATAATGGTAATACCTGTTTTATTATAACCATCAATAATTGCTTTATGAATAGGAGCTCCACCTCTTAATTTTGGTAACAAAGACGCATGAACATTGATACATCCAAGTTTTGGATAATCAAGAATCGCTTTTGGAATAATTTGCCCATAAGCACATGTTACAATCATATCTGGATCTAAATCCAAAATAGCTTGATAATCTTCTCTTATTTTAATAGGTTGAAAAACAGGAATGTGATAAGAAAGAGCCAACTCTTTAATAGGAGTAGCCTTCAACTCTTGATGTCTTCCAACCATCTTATCTGGCTGACTAACAACTCCCACTACTTCATAATGATCAATCAATCCCTGAAGAACAGGAACGGCAAATTCTGGTGTACCCATAAAAACAACTTTCATTTTATTACCCCCTTAGGACCATAAATATACTAATAATAACCCCTATTGTAACAAAAACAGAACCAAGTAATAGAAGAACGGAAACATTTCCATAGACATTTAAAAAATCCAATCCTACTTCTTGTTCTTTTTGATTATATTCTTCTTCTAAATTTTCCTCTTCTTCATTTGTATTCTGCAAATAAGGAAAAGGAAGAGAAACAATCTCAAATTGTTCTGGACGCAAAGCATCCATATATTCAATATTATTATTTTTAGAATTAAGTAATGCATCAATCAATTCATAAATATTTCTAGAATCATCCAAATAATCACTTAACTCTTTCACAGGAGCCGAAAACATTCTTTTCTTAACCAACAATAAAGAAATATTTCTTTTCTCTCGATGAATCAAATTCCATTCATCTGTTACCAAATCTAAAATAAAATTTTGATCACTCTCTTTTACCATACGAGAAGACATAAACCTTTTCAAGTGACTAATCACAAGAGATAGATTATCTTTCAAATAAAAATCTTTTCGAATTCTTTTTCCAAAAAAGTCACAATTCAAAATAAATTTATAAAAATACATGGGAGCATATAAAGAGTAATAGCATCCCATTACAAAATCCCCAGTAAAATAAACCTTTGACTGACGAAAATTTTTAGTAAGAACTCCCTTAATATGATACTTTTCCAAAATATCTCTAGCTTTCATAAAACGGGAATAATAATTTTCATAGATTTCAGGAACAAATCCATTTTCTCCTATAAAAGGAGAATAACTACATTGAAAGCCATGAATATAATATCCATTTAACACATATCGATTATAAACATAAGAAATCAATTTTTCACGAGCTTCCTTCTGATGAATATCAGAAATATTTAATTGGTAGCAAAGCAACTTACACAGAATTTTATGAACCCCTTCGCGAATATCTTCAAAGCAATCAAATTTTTTATAGATTTTTCGCAATTGATCTAAAAATTCTTCTAATAAATAATCATCCTCAAACAATAATCGATATTGAAATAATGATTCATAAAAGATGAAAAGTGCTAATTCTTTCGATACATAAAAAGAGTGATCAAATAAATTTTTACTTGTTTTTTGAAAATAACGCTCATTATTCTGTATTTCTTCCATAAATAAAGATACATCTTTACGCTGGATGATATCCTCTAACACTTTATCACCTCCCTAGAATATTTCTATCAAGATTATCTAGATGAAAAATAGGCAATTACATAATAAGAAACCCCTAATATGATGATTCCACCTAGAATCATTAATATCATTTTAACAGTTGGATTATTCTTATCCCAATAACCATCTAGGTTCGTAGAAGAGTCTTGCATTAGATTTTCATAATTTTCACGATTCTTTTTATTAAACTCTAACTCCACCAAATCACTTGGTTTTTCATCATCATCATCATCTAAATCGCGATCATAATAATCATCCGCATAATCTTCATCGATATCATCTGGATCTTCACCTGCTGCTACTCGATGAAAATAGTCATTATGAAGGTTCGTTAGTTTATCATTGTCATCATCTGGATTATAATTCATTTTTGACACCTCTATTCCATTATAAGAATAACATATTTCATAACATTTGACTAGGATTAAAGTCAATATCAATTTTTATCTTTACATTTGTCTGATAATGATCCAATATCTTTTTCAACAACGGATACAAAGAATCCTCTTTTTTATATTTTAAGATAATATGATAAGAATAAATATTATTTATTTTAAAGACCCCAGCATTACTTGGACCTAATAGAATCATATTTACTAAGTTTCGCTCTAAACTTTTTTTGATTTTTAAAGCCTCTTGAAAAACCATCATCGCATCTTTTCCTTTGATACGTATATCACATAAATAGTAATAAGGAGGATACTTTAATCTCCTACGAATCTCCATTTCTTTTTGATAAAAGCTCATATAATCATGATTTTTGGTTAAAGCAATGGCATAATGATCTGGATTGAAGGTTTGCAAGATAACTCTTCCTTCTTTTTCACTTCTGCCACTTCTTCCAGCCACTTGATCCAAAAGAGAAAATGTTTTTTCACTACTACGAAAATCTGGAATATTAAGAGAAGTATCAGCATTGATAACTCCTACCAAAGTAACATTTGCAAAGTCTAATCCTTTGGCCACCATTTGAGTTCCTAATAAAATATCATACTTTCCATCACGAAAATCCGAAATTATTTCTTCATGTTTTCCCTTTCGACTAGTTGTATCATAATCCATTCGAAGAACACGCACATCCTGAAAAATGCGTTGTAATTCTTCTTCAATCTTTTGAGTACCAACTCCCAGATTCGTCAAAGATTCTTCCTTACACTCGGGACATTCTCGGTATCCTTTCTCCCCATATCCGCAATAGTGACAGCGTAATGTATTACTACTCTTATGATACGTTAATGTTATATCACAATTCGGACATTTAAAAGTATATCCACAGTTTTTACAAGTAACAAAAGAAGCGTAACCTCTTCGGTTTAATAAGAGAATAATTTGCTCTTTTCGCCTCAAGCGTTCTTGAATAGCATCCATAAGAGGTTTAGAAAAATGGCCATGAGAATGCTTCATTTCCTGATTCATATCAATAATATCCACTGGTGGAAGACTTCTTCCATTCACACGATGAGGAAGCATCAATAAATGAAAAACACCCTTTTGAGCCCTTGCCATCGCTTCTAAAGATGGGGTAGCACTTCCCATTAACACCGAACAATGATGATATTCACTTCTCATAATAGCAACTTCTCTAGCATCATATCGAGGATTAGGATCACTCTGCTTATAAGACTCACTATGCTCTTCATCAATAATAATGATCCCAATATTTTTTAAAGGAGCAAATATAGCACTTCTGGCTCCAATAACAATAGAAACTTCTCCCCGTGCAATACGTCTCCACTCATCATACTTCTCTCCATCACTAAGTCCTGAATGAATAGCAGCTATTTTATCCCCAAATCTTTTTTGAAAACGTTCAATCATCTGAGGAGTTAAACTAATCTCTGGAACCAAAACAATACTACTTTTCCCTTGCTTTAGATAGAAATCAATGATTTCCATATATACTTCTGTTTTTCCACTTCCAGTAACTCCGTACAGCAAATAATTCTGTTGAGTCTGTTGAACCACTTCTGATACAACTTTTTGTTGCTCCTCGGTTAATTCTTTTTTGCTAAGAGACGATTCTGTGTATTGAACACGGTAACGTTCTTTTTTTTCTTCTAATAATACTCCCTTAGCAATTAAAGATTTAATACTACTCGTAGAAAAATCATTCAACTCTTTTTTAGAAACAATGGTTCTCTTCTCTACATAATTTACAATTTCCTGTTGTTTTTTGGTAAAGGAAACATTAGGAACCGGTTGAAACCGATAAAAAGACTCATATCGAATAGATACTTTAGATCCATTCTTTGCTTTTAAAGCCTTGGGTAACATTACTTGATAGCAACTAATTAAAGAGGCTAAAGTTTTTTCTTGTATTTTTTTCCCAAGAAGTAGTAACTCTTCAGTCAATACGACGTCCGAGTCAACTACATTCAATATATCCCGTAACTCTTTTCCCGTTGTTTTTTCTTCTTTTATTTCTAAAACAAAACCCTCTAAGGTTTGTTTCCCAAAAGGAACTAATACACGGATTCCAACTTGTATATCTTTTTTTAGAGTCTCCGGAACCGAATACTCAAATACTCGATCTACATTTTTATTCGATATTTCAACTAAAACGCCAGCAATCACGGTATCACCTCCACTATTAGTATTATACCAAAAAAAAAGAGAAAAGTTAGAAACTATATTTTCTCATCATCATATAATTCTAAACTTTCCTCTAATAACTCACTTTTTATAATGACTGGTCCTGTATTTTCATTAACAGGTCCTTTCTTTTTTTTCACTGGATCAATATTGCGAATTCGTAAAGTTTGCGTAATCGTCTGCTCAATCTCTTGCTTTTCATATTTTCTTTGCAAACAATCCATAAGGATTCCAAGTATTAAGAATACACAAGCAAAAACAAGTAATGTTATATACCAAAATTGCATATTACTCACCTCTAAAAAATCTCTTTTAGACTAACCCAATTATATCCCTCGAATCAAAAAAGAACAAGATAATCTTTTAAAACAAACGTAAAATATCGTTAATCGTAATGACAACCATTAAAAGCATCAATAAGATTAAGAAAAATGTATGAATCTTGTTCTCCAATTCTGGATTAACAGGAGAACCTTTAATCAATTCAATAATAATAAACAATATATGACCACCATCAAAAGCTGGAATTGGCAATAAATTAATAAAGCCAACATTAATACTTAAGAAAGCCATTAAATATAATAAATTAGCAATTCCTCCACTTCTCTGTTGACCAACAATCGAATAAATACCAACCGGTCCAGATAATTGATTTAAATGAATCTTACCAGTAAACAAATAACCAACGGTTACAAACATTTGCTTGAAAATGGAAACGGTCTTTTTATAAGTATAGATGATAGCAGCTCCAAAACCTTTTGTTTTTTTCTGTCGAATACCAATACCATATCGATAAGTTTCTTTACCATCTTCTTTTATTTTTTTAGCCTTAATTTTATAAGTCTTTTTAGAATTATCTTCTTTAATAACCGTAATAGTATTTGTTTTTTTTGGATCAGATACCGCTAAATAAAGAGAAATATCATCACTCGTCTTTATTTTATGATGATTGATCTCAACAACCATATCTCCTTCTTGAATTCCTACTTTTTCAGCAGCAGAGTCTTTTTCAATATTCGTAATAACGGGAGATAAAGTAGTTCCACCCCATACCAAAGAAATAAAGAATAGTAATAAAACCGCTAGAATAAAATTATTCATTGGTCCAAATACCATAATCAAAAATCTTTGCCATGGTTTTTTCGATTGTAATCGACGATCTTTAGGAACCTTTTGTAATTCATCATCATCCAAATCTTCCCCTGCTAATTGACAAAAGCCACCAATAGGAATGGCTCTTAAATTATACTCAGTCTCTCCTTTTCGAAAGCCCCATATCTTAGGTCCCATTCCAATCGCAAATTCATAGACGTAAACACCGGTAATCTTGGCCCAAATAAAATGTCCAAATTCATGAACGAATACAATAACACCAAGAATTATTATAAATAAAAGTAAATTAATAATAACTGACACAAGAATCCCTCCTATAAAATACCAAATACTAAAATAAAAGCCATCGTTACAAATATCAAACTATCAAAACGATCTAATATTCCACCATGTCCTGGAATCAATTCAGAGAAATCTTTTACTTCATAATAACGTTTAATAGAAGAAAAAACCAAATCTCCCAATTGACCCACTAAACATAAAGCAAGTGTAACAAAAATTACAAATACAAGAGACATAGTAGGATGAATAACTGTATTATAGAAAGCCGTTGCAGCAAAAGTTCCCATAAGAACACCACCTACTAAACCTTCTATAGTCTTCTTAGGACTGATTTTAGGGCATAATTTATGTTCTCCAATTAAAGATCCTGTAAACAACGCAAATGTATCGGTAATAGTCGTAATCAATAATAAATATATGATATAAGTAATATCAAAATTACGTATTATAATAATCAAATTAAAACTAAATCC
The DNA here is from genome assembly GCA_946539445.1 of uncultured Caryophanales bacterium. GTDB lineage: Bacteria > Bacillota_I > Bacilli_A > RF39 > UBA660 > UBA3789. Next base: position 29,878 of record CAMNHK010000001.1, on the reverse strand, counting down.
AATAAATAAAGTAGATCCAATTAAAAATAAAGCATCATTCAAATTATAACGTTTACTATCATTAATAAAAACCATAGGACATAAAAATAAGAAAATGATAAACGACATAACTCGATAATCCATCATATAATGAAAATCAATAGAACCTGTATTATACATACAAAAATAAACGGTTAACAAATAAGCAATAATTTTAAGTAATAAAGGAAACTTCTTTTTACTTTCACGTACCCTTAATAATTCATATAATCCAAGTACACTAAGAATAGACATAAAAATAGCAAAAGGTAGTTCTCCTATAATTAAAAATGGTAAAAATATAAGTACTACAATAATAGAACTAATTATTCTAGTTTTCATTTGACACCTCCGAATCTACGATTCCGATTATTAAACTCCAAAATAGCTTTATCAAACTCTTCACAAGAAAAATCTGGAAAATATACTTTTGGAAAATAAAATTCTGCATAACTTGCTTGATACATCATAAAATTACTTAATCTCAATTCTCCACTGGTTCGAATCACAAAATCCAAAGGAGGTAAATCTTGATAAAGATTCTTTTGAATGAAATCTTCTGTAATATCTCCTAAAGCAATTTTTCCTTCCCGATACCATTCACATATCTTTTTCGTGGTATCAACGATTTCAGCATGAGATCCATAATTCAAGCAAATATTTAAAGTTAAAGCTTTATTATCTTTTGTATCTTCTACCAATTCATCCATTGCTTCCAATACTTTTTCGGGTAAAGGTTCCCTTCGTCCAGAAAAAAGAACTCTAACTTTTTTTTCTTTGATAAAATCAAATTCTTTTCGAAAAGAACTAATAAATAAGTTCATTAAAAATTCCACTTCTGAAAGTTCTCTTTTAAAATTCTCAGTAGAAAAAGCATACAAAGAGCAATACTTTACTCCACAATCAGCCATATATATACATAATTTTTTTAATGTTCCAACAGCATGTTGATGTCCCATGGTACGGGGCAATCCTCTCTCTTGTGCCCATCTTCCATTTCCATCCATAATAATCCCAATATGATTTGGTATTATTAAGTTATCCTTCATAATATCTCTCCTCATACTATATGATACTACAGAAATAACATTTTTTAAAGTTCTTCTCGAATCGAAGAAAAAATAGAAATAATTCTTGAAAGGTTAACCTTCCATACTATAGTATTTTAGCACAAAATAAAAAAAACGAAAAATAAACAAAAGATTCTATCTTTAGTTTACGTAAAAAAAAAGAAAGTATAAAACTTTCTAAAATTTATCAATATCGATTTTTACATATTTGTTATCATGTAAAGCACTACTAGCTTGTACCAATGTACGAATGGCATTAGCAGTACGTCCTTCTTTACCAATAACTCTTCCGATATCATCCTCTTCAACCATTACTTGAATAAGGATTGATTTTTCATCTTCTGTAGGAAACTCTTTAACGCTAACGGCATCAGCATTTACTACTAATGATTTAACAATTTCTTCCGTTAATTCAACTAAATTCATAACTAGTTACCTTTCTTTTTAGAATCAGCAAATTTCTTCATGATTCCTTCTTTGCTAAATAAGTTTCTAACAGTATCGGTTGGAACAGCTCCTGTGTTTAACCATTTAAGAGCAAGTTCTTCATTTATTTTAACTTCGCATTCTCCAACTGGTGAATAGGTTCCGATTAGTTCTAGATATTCACCATCACGAGGACGACGCGAATCAGTAGCAACTATTCTATAAGTAGGTCTTTTTTTAGCACCCATTCTTGTTAATCTTAATTTTACTGCCATTTTTTTCCCTCCATTTCTAAATAACAATGATATTATATAAAAAATGAAAAAAGATGTCAACACTTTTTTGTTGACAAAAAAAACAATACTCATTGAGTATTATTTTAAATCGTTTCTTCAATAAAGTTTTCTCGAATCGTATCATCTGGTCCCTGACTTTTTTCTTCTGCAATATCATCCCAAGGATCTTCTTCTGCCGTTTCTACTTTCACTTTCACGTCTCCTAATAGTTCAATTCCTAATTCTTTTTCCACTACGTAATGAATCGTATTTCCTTGAATTTCCGCCTTTACACAATTTGGCTGTTTCAAACTACGAACCATAATTTCTTCTCCACTAACTCCTTCTACATCACGCATGTGAACAATCTCTTGGTAATGATCTACTTCCTTCACGACATTGGTCTTAGAATCATTATCATAAGAATACCAAATATTAACATCGTAATTTCCTTCTATTTGAATATCATTCCCTTTTTTAACTCCATGGAAATTATGATTAATAATCCAACATCCTAATATAGTAGATGGATTCTCTACTACAACACTATTTTCCGAAGTAAAAAGTTTCTTTCCTTTCGATACAATAGCTTTTGTAACAATTTCACGATAATTAGCCATAACTGCCTCCCATTGTAATATATGTAAAAGGAAGAAAAAAAGTACTAAAAAAAAACAAATATTAAAATTTAATGATATAATAAAAATAATAGGAGGAATCATATATGGCTTCAACAATCATTCATTTAGCAATAGCAAAAAAAGTAAAAGAAAGAATGGCAGTCGACAACATAAAAGACTATTATTTAGGAGCTATTGCGCCAGATATATCCAAACAAATTGGTAGAAGTAAAGAAGAATCTCATTTCTTAATCAATACCTTAGAGGATGTTCCAAATATTAACTTGTTTATAAAAAGATATCCTTTTTTCAAATATAATTCTTTTGATTTAGGTTACTTTACTCATCTATATGCCGATAAAAAGTGGTTCGAAGAATTTATGCCAAATATAACCGCAAACAATTCTATAAAACTACTAGATGGAACAATTATTCAAACAACTCCAGAAGAAATGCGTAATATGCTTTATTCGGATTACACAAATTTAAATATCCGTATTATTGAAAAATATGATTTGGAATTATCACTATTTTATGAAGAATTTGTAATTCCAAAAACAAATATAAAAGAAGTTCCCGTTGAAAGTCTAGATATTCTTTTAAACAAAATGGGAATATTAATTGAAAATTCCAAATCAGAAAAAACATATACTCTTGATATAACAGCCGTAGAAGACTTCATCAACAAAACAGCCAACGAAATAATAGAATTAATAAAAAAATACTAGGAAAAATCCTAGTTTTTTTTATTAAGCAAATCATAAAAATATTGATTGAAAGAATCTCGAATATAATCAATCTTTTCATTTACTTTTTCCAAGTTTTCTAAATAAACATGATAGATGGGAATTTCATTTAATTCTCTTTCTAAGAAACAAAGTTCTTCATAGACCGATTCATCATATTGACTACGAATATATTTTTTTTGACAATCTTTTATTTTTTGAATTTTATTTTTTATATCACTACTTTGATTCATTTGTTCACGAATTTTAATACAATTCTGATATTCCACTGAATTTTTTAAAACCGCAATCAGTTCCTCTAACGCTTTATTCAACTTTTCCATCTAAGCTCCATGTTTTAGCCGAAGTAATCAAAACATCGATGATATCTCCAGGTTTAACTTCTTGACTAGAAGAAAAATTTATTAGTTTATTCGTCTCGCTATATCCATAATACATGTCTTTTTTATCTGATACTCCCTCTACCATTACCTTCAAAACCTGTCCTTCTAGTTTTTTATTATTCTCTAAAAAATAAGTATTGACTACTTCATTTAAACGATGAAGTCTTTCTTCTTTCTCTTCTAAAGAAACATTATCCGGTAATTTACAAGCTGGAGTTCCTTCTCGCGTAGAAAAAATAAAAGTAAAGGCATTATCATACTGACATTCATGAACCAAACTAAGAGTTTCTTGAAAATCCTCTTCCGTTTCCCCAGGAAATCCTACAATAATATCAGTAGAAATACTAACTCCCGGAATAGTATCTTTTATTTTATGGAATAGTTCCAAATAACTCTCACGCGTATATCTTCGTCCCATTAATTTTAGAATTCGACTAGAGCCACTTTGGACTGGTAAATGAACACTAGGCATAATATTAGGATATTTCGCAATTACTTCAATCATGCGATCGTTAAAATCCCAAGGATGAGAAGTCATAAAACGGATTCTTGGGATATTTTTTAAAGCAATCTCCTCTAATAAATCTCCTAAATGATAATTCTCATATAAGTCTTTTCCATATGCATTTACATTTTGTCCCAACAATGTTACTTCTTTATATCCATCTTGAATCAACTCATCAATCTCTTTTAAAATATCTTCTTTGGCTCTACTACGCTCTCTACCTCTCGTATAAGGAACAATACAATAAGTACAGAATTTATCACAACCATAAATAATATTAACATAAGCTTTATAGGAATTTGCTCGAACAACTGGTAACCCTTCTATCAAATCTCCTTCACGAGAAAAAACCTCAATTTGTTGTTGATTCTCTACAATGGCCTTATCAATAATAGAAGGTAATTGATGTAAATTATGAGTTCCTACCACAAAATTAACAAATGGATAATCTCGCATAATAGTCTCTACTACACTAACCTCTTGAGCCATACAGCCACTTAATCCAATTAATAAATCTTTTTTCTCATTCTTTAAATGTTTCAAACGACCAAGCATTCCAAAAGCTTTATTATGAGCATTCTCCCGAATACTACATGTATTTAACCAAACTAAATCTGCTTTCAAATAATTATCTACTTTAGAAAATCCTAAATAAGAAAGAAAAGCTTCAATATTTTCACTATCATGTTCATTCATTTGACATCCATACGTTTTAATAAAAAAAGTTTTTCCTTTATATTTATTTTGAACAGCAGAATCGACTTCATAAGAAATTCTTTGATAATCTCTATGATCACGAGTTCTTGCTTCCTTATAATCTGGCAAATGCATAACACCACTTCCATTTCATTCGTATCTATAATAACGTAAAAAAAAAAATAACACAAGTTAAGAGATTATTCTTTTTACATATTTCTTTACGGTTTCATCTTCTTTTGCATCCTCTTTTAGGATATCAGGAAGATAATCCACTCCTAAAAAATAATCTGATAAAAAACGTTGTTTCTTTTTACTAGAGCGAGCACCGAAATATCCCAAAATAGATTGAACTACAAAATTAGAAAATTCTTGTTGATTATGTCCTAATAAAGAAGAATTAGACTTATCTTTTTCAAATTCATAACTACCAGGATCAACAAAATAAAATCCATGGTTATAGCAAAAATTACTCAAACAAAAATCTTCCAAAGAGATAAGATGATCACTTAATAAAAATATTTCATCATAAACTTCTTCTAACTGGGCAACAAATTCCTTAATTTTTAATTTCATGATATCCCCAATATAATGAGCATGAATATAATCGGTATAATATCCAATAAAATTATGATGTTTATCATATAGATTTCCCCTTGGTAACAAAATACGTTCCGTAGGAATCTCTATCATCTTAATACAATCTTCTTCCGATAAACGATACTTTCGAGAATTAGGATAATAGAATTTCAAAGCCGATCCATTATATCGAAGAACAAATCCTTCTTCTCCATCTCCCACGAACATGGAATCAATTTCTTTATCAGTAAAAAAAAGTTTTTCTTGATCCATCCATACTTCCACAAGAACCACCCCATAAAACGCACTATATTTTACACCAAAACCCAATAAAAGTCAAAAAAATAGAGCCTAAGCTCTATTCCGTAACCATATAATAATGAATAATAGATTCCAAAACAGTAGAACGATTATTCATAATATCTTTTTTAATGGCATCCATATTATCGGAAATATGATCCACTAAATCTTTCATTCCAGAATTCAATTCTTTCTTTTCCAAATTCTCTACAATAATTTCCAAATTCGTAATCTTAGAATATTTTCCATATACTTTATTTTTAATACTAACATCAAACAAGTTTTTAAAAGAAAATACATCAATATTATTAAAACGCTCATCTTCCAACAATTTAAAAGCAGTACATAAATAATGATTTGAAAGAGCAATATCCATTGCAGTCTCACCTTTATGGTTTTTTAAATTGGGAATATAATTTTTCTTTTTAGTTAATTGTTCAACAACTTTAACAGCCATTACAGAGTTATCTTGAGCTAGAATATGTCCAAAGGTATTTCCCTCTTGATTCATATGGTTTACATTCCAATTTCTTTTTTTCATCAAATCAATTACATAATCATATTGTCTAGCTTTCAAAAAACGCATAACGACATCATTACCAACACCATCTACTGTATTAACATTAACAATATTATTATTAATCAAGTCAAAAGCAACATCATAAGCCCCTTGCTTAATAATACTAAAAATCAACGATGGTTCTTCCTTACAAGATTGATATACTTGTAATTCTTGATTTGTCATATCAAACACCTCTTTGTCCATGACAGTTTTCTATTCTAACAAAAGATAAAATTAGTGTCAAACTGCTAAAAAAAGGAGTTATAAAAAATTCTTATCCTTCATATTTTGTTGAAAAACAAAGAAATAAAAAGATAATCAATACTTTTTTTAAAAAAAATAAAAAGAAGAAATAAAGAACTTATATATGGACCTTTACACTAATAATAGTATGGAAAAAAAGAATATAATTATACAAAAAAACTATCAACTTTCGTTGATAGCTTTTTATTCTTATTTTAATTTAGTTCCACATTTAGAACAGAAATTTGCTCCATTTGCAGGAGTTCCACAGTTAGGGCAGAATCCTCCTTCAGCTGGTTGTGCAGCTCCTTGAGCAGGTGCAGCAGCAACTCCATTATTAAATGGATCAACAGCAGCCGTTGTACCTTGATTTTGGAAGGCTCCTTGAGCAGCTCCTCCAATCATTCCTCCGCTTGCCATATTCATCATTCCTACTCCAATCATGCCAGCAGCAGCTCCATTAGGATTGTTTGCAGCATCTTGGATAGCTTTTCCATAAGAACCAACAAGAGTTCCTTGTTGCATGAAACTGTTAGAAGAAAGTTCATAATTATCAATTTTCTTATTAGATTCATCATCTAATGTTACAGATTCAACAACGAAACCTACTAAGCTAATTCCACGATCACGAATTGGTTGATCGAATACTTTTTCATCCATTGTTTTCTTAATTTCATCCGTAGCACTTGGTAATTCCAATACTGGAACTTTATGAGCACTATTGCCTAATTCATTTAACACATTTTGGAAAGCACCAATAACTTCAGATCTCATTTGTTCTGTAATATCTTCTTTTCTATATTCAGTAGCAGTTCCAGCAATTCTACTCATAAATAATGCAGGATCGCTAATCATAAATGTATATTTACCAAAACATTTTACTTCTACTCTTAATGGACTCATAGATCCAGTCATTTGATTTGGAATTGGATGAGACCAATCTTGGAATGGAATTGGAGCAGGTGTTCCAAATTTATTATCCATAATCTCTTTAGCGTTAATATAGAATACAGCTTGTTCCTTATTAACACCACCGTTATATGTGAAACGAGTCCACATTTCTTTAAATACATCTCCAAATTGTCCAGCAAAGAATGATGGTGAAGATGATTGATCAAAAGTATAGATTCCTTCTTCAGCAGTAGCATCTAGGATTTTACCATTTTCAAAAATAATAGCAATTTGTCCTGGGGCAACTTGAATAGCACTATCCTTAGAAATAATACCATTTGGAGTAGAAACTCTTTTCATTAATATATCATTTCCAAGGTCTTCGCAACGAATATACTCTTTCCATTGATCGTGTAGTGTACTACTAACAGCACCTACAGCAGCTTTAATTAAACCCATAAAAACTCTCCTATCTAATATTTAATTAATTTTATTATACAATAATATAACTTTTTTGAAAAGTACTATTTTGCTTTTGACAAAACTCGATCCACTTGTTCATCTTTCGTAATAGAAACACGAATAGAAGTAGGATCTAATTTCGTTTCAATATTATCAGAGTATTGAACAACATTATACTTTTTCAAACGATTGATTAACAAAATAACAATGATAAAAGATAAAGTAGATGCTAAAATAACAATTTCAATCCATGGAATTTGTTTTACCAAATTTCCATTTCCATCTACAACATACTGTTTATCATTATCCAATTCAAAGAAGCCTTTTACAATTTTTATATAATTATCAACCGCATTATAATACTTTGCATCTTTTATATCTTTATAAATATAAGCCAAAGTTTGATGAATTCTAGCATCAGAATAAATCTTTTGTAACTCACTTGTAGGTAAAGCACTAGTTCCCATATATATTTGAGGATCCAATCCACCAATATAAATAACTAAAATAATACCTTCATTTTGAAAATCATTATAGTCATAAAAATTATTCGTATAATCCCCTATTACAAAACCATTTAAATTATTGGTAGTAACAATTGCTAAATCATATCTAGATAATACACTATACTCCTGAATCTTACGAATTAAATCTCCCTCTTCAGAATCAGAAAACAATTCCGCAAAATCATATAATTTCTCACTAGCATTAACAGCAGGAGTATTTAAAATATCCATCTTATTACTTTCTGTAACTTGAACATCTGCTGGAACTAAAAAGTCCTCCTCTGTTCTTGGATAAGTAACGGTACTAGCATAAGTAGTAGGATAAAATAAGAAAAAACTAGTAAAAATCAATAAATAGAATAAACCTTTTTTCACAATAACCTCCTATAAGAAATATGCAATTAAAAATGCGATTAAAAAGATAAGACCAAACATTAATAAACTAAATAAAATAATTTCAATTTTACCAAATACTAATTCTAAAGAAACAGCCCCATTTTCTCCATTCATCAAATAAATATAATCTTTATCTTTATAATGAACCGTTAATAAATAAACAGGAACTAATACTTCTTTTGAATTGACAAAATTTAACAAAGCACCATTGTTATTCACTTTCTTTAATTCATGATTAATATTAGATTTGATAACCGCCATAGCATGTTTCATAATCCTTTGTCTTCCAAGATCAGCAACTGCATTCAAATCTTTATCATCTACCAAAATAGCACTATCTCCTAAGGCATTTGGATTATATTCTAATAGTTGATCAAATTGATAATCACAAATAGTATGAAATAATCGATCTTGTAATTTAGAAGTCATATTCAAAATAATATGATGATAATTAAGATTAACATCGGCCAAAACACTATATTTTTTTGTTTCAATAAAGGCAACCTTTTCTTTCATAATTTTGGTCTTATCTCCTGCTAAAAAATCAACCGTTCCTTGCAAATTAGCATCCACAACAATAACCGGTAAATACACCTTTTGGATTGCCTCAATTGTTGCTTTTGATTTAAATACAAATGGAACTAATGGATGAAATAAAACTTTCTTTTGATAATCATTTTTAGCATCTTCTAATGTTTTACGAAAAGGAACAATATAAGGTTTCTTTTCATATACATCATTCTTAGTCTCTATATTATTACTATGGCATACACAGCAATACTCAATAGTCTTAGACCCTAATGAAATAAAACTAGCATTACAATCTCGGCAATGAAATCTTCGCGCAGCAATTCCATAATTCATTCCATTATCTTCTGAATCTTGATACATATTATCACATCCTATCATTTATTATAACAAATCCCTTAATATCTCACAATATCATTACAAACAAAAACTCTACCAACAACTTCTAAAATTGCACTTCCACAATAACTACAATGCTTTTCTCCTAATGTTTTTATAGGACTACCACAATTAGGGCAATGAATTCCAATAGCCTTAACTGAATCAGCAATAGCCGTCTCATCAATTACATAAATATACTCTACTCTAGCTCGATCTTGACATTTCACAGAATGACCATTCTCATTTTGATAGTATTCAAAAGCGGAAGAAAACGAAAGAGTCGCAATATTCTTATTCTTATGATAATTCGATAAAACCGTATTATGGAATCGAAATTGTTGAAAAGAAATATTCTTACCTTGAAAATCCATTATCATACTCTCAGCAGCACTTTTAATTTTTCCAGATAAAGAAGAACTGTCTCCTCTTTCAATAGCTTGAAAAAAATCAAGGATTTCTTTTTCGGACTTTTTCTTTAATTCCTGAATATTCATATCTGGGAAATCCGTAAGAACTTGTTTTTCAAAAATGCGATCCATACTAGAAAGAGACTTAGGAAGTTCTTGATCTTCCAATCTTGCCTCTTCAATAATATCTCCGATATTTTGAGCAGACAAACCAAATTGTCTTAAAAACTTCTGAATTCGAACTCTAAAATAAAAATATAGAATTAGAACAAATAGGATTAAAAGAATAACTCCTATTAAAAAAGGCATAGAATCACATCCTAATTTTATTTTATCATACAACCAAAAAATAGTTTCATTTTTTCCATCAAAAAGCACCCATTAGACACTACTTTCTATTGAGAAAAACTAGAATTTCATATAAAATTAAGATAAGGTGATAGGATGAAACAATTATATAACAAAAAAGGATTCACATTAATTGAATTATTAGCCGCAATAACAATTCTAGGAATCTTATCAGTTGTAACGATTATGTCCATTTCAAGAATCATTCAAAAAGGCAAAGACACTCAAAAGGCAGAACAAGAAAAGACAGTAGAAATGGCTACGGAAAGTTATATGCAATCTCATAAAAGTGAAATGCCAAAAGCAATTGGAGAAACAACCACCATTCCAATTACAGTATTAAGAAACAATAATTATTTAAAAGAAGATATAAAAGCAGATGGTAAATCTTGCATGGAAAAATCCTACACCACGGTTTATAAACAGTCAAAGGATCAATACATTTATACAGCACACATATATTGTGGAGATGAGGAAGTTCCGACTGAAGAAGAAGCTCCTATTCCAACCATTCAAATCTTATTTACAGATGCTTCTGGAGAAGAAAACGAACATGTCTTTGAAAACGTATCAGAAGCTAAAATTATTATAAACTTTACAGGTGGAAAAGATAGGGATGATACTCCTATCGCAATTGATGGATATCACTATTCAATCTCCACTAGTAATGAAAATTCCAACGAAGTAAAAGAAGTTTTTAATTCGGGAACATTAAGTGGAAATGGCAAAACAGAAATAAAAATAGAAAAAGCCCTAAAAGATTATATAGATGTCACACAAGCTTCCTACATCACTGTAAAAGCAACCGTAAGAAACGTTAAAGGCGGAGTATTAGATGAAAAAATATCGAGCATAGACTCATCTGGAAGTGCCAAATATCAAGATACGACTCCACCATACTGTGTAGATATTTCCAATCAAGCAAAAAATGAAAATGATTGGGTCAATGTCTATAGTAATACCAAATATCGTAAGTTAACAGCTACTTGTTCCGATGGAGATGGAAGTGGATGTATTCGTGATAAGTTTACTAGAACATGGCCAAATAATGATCAGAAATCAGCCGAATATGCTTATATTCAAGTAAAAGATAATGCAGGAAATACAAATGTTGCAAATTCCTATGTAACAACCGATCCATGTGAATTAGTATTTACAAATGATACTTGCCGAGTACGAATCAATGTCGATTTAGAAAGACCAAAAATAGAATTAGTTGGATATAAGAGAAATTCTTCTGGAGAAATAGATGGTAACTCGATCTTAAATGGAGCTACCACTCAATCAACAGAAACGTCTACACTTCAGTATACAAAATATAAAAATTTAATTAACAATTGGATGAATAAAGATAATTATCCGTATGGAGTAATCTATAAAATTACCTTCACCGACGACCTTCACTTATATAGTTGGAAGTGGGAAACAAACAAAGCCGGTATTAATAATCGAGGTTCTGGAAGTTATTCTACTTATAAAGCTACCAATCCCGATGGAATTGCCGAAACATTCTTTACGGCTCCCGATTTATCCACCACAAACTGTGGAAAAAGAAAAGAAACGGTATACATCTCGCTAGTAGGAGAAGGAATGAGAGCTGGAAAACTAACCGTAAAAGATAAGGCTGGAAATGAGACGATTTTCTTCATTCAAGCAGACATCGATAGAACTGCTCCAACAACACCAAATACATATTCCTATAGATGGCACAACAATAACACAAGGCCAACATCGTATGCCGGACTTACCGCTTATACGCCAGGCACTTGGTTATCTGGAAAAGTATTTACAACAGCTAGCGATTCAACCGATGATATTTCCAAAGGAATTTATTATCGATATACCACTACTGGAAGAACCACCAATGAAAGTGATGTTCAAGGAAATTATCGTAATATAGAAGCCGAAGGATACTCTTACATCCAATATCGTGCTTGTGATGCTGCTGGAAACTGTGGAACCTACAACGATAATATAACGATTATGTTAGACCGAACAGGGCCTTCTTGCACCCCAACAAAAACTAATACAGGAGGCTTTGATGGAGTCAGTGGAACCATTTCTTGTTCCGATACTTACAGTGGTTGCAGAAACAATAATGTATCTTCCTTCACGAATCAAAAAAGTAGTACTTCTTTCACAGTATATGACATTCTAGGAAATCCAGGAAGTTGTTCTCTAACCGTTTCTCCTGTAACCTACTATCGAACAAGAACCAGATCTTGTAATACTTGGGCAAGATGTGCATCAGCTGGATGTGCAAGTTACTCTGGATGGTCTGGATGGAATTGTACCAATACTTATACTTCCGCTCCATATGGAGAATGCTATGACGGATTAGCGGATTGTGCCGGAGCAGAAAGTGGATTCTATGCTTACAACTGTCGAACTAGATCCTGTAGTTACTATAATCGTTCTAGTGATTGTGGATGCGAAACGTACTCAGATTGGAGCAATTGGACAGGTTATGACTACACCTCTTGTAATGGCGGAACCTATCGTCAATGCAATTCCAAATTACGTTACTTCTAATAAAAAAAGAATATCAAACGATATTCTTTTTCTTTTATTTCTTTGGAGTAATAACTTCTTTACCACCCATATATGGTTGTAAAACTTTTGGTATTTTAATACTTCCATCTTCTTGATAATTATTTTCAATTAAAGCAATTAATCCACGAGGAGTAGCAACAACTGTATTATTTAAAGTATGTAAATAATATGTACCCTTTTCTCCCTTACAACGAATTCCCAAACGTCTAGCTTGAGCATCTCCTAAATTACTACAAGAAGCCACTTCAAAATACTTTTGTTGACGAGGAGACCACGCTTCAATATCACAAGATTTAACTTTCAAATCTGCTAAATCTCCACTACAACACTCTAATTGACGAACAGGAATATCCATATTACGGAAAATATTAACCGTAAATTGCCACATCTTATTATACCAATCCATAGATTCTTCTGGTTCACATACAACAATCATTTCTTGCTTTTCAAATTGATGAACACGATATAGTCCTCTTTCTTCCAAGCCATGACTTCCTCCTTCTTTTCTAAAACATGGAGAATAACTTGTCATATGAATTGGCAATTCTTCTTTTTTAATAATTTGATCTTTAAACTTACCAATCATACTATGTTCAGAAGTTCCGATTAAGTATAAATCTTCCCCTTCTATTTTATACATCATAGCTTCCATTTCAGGGAATGACATAACTCCCGTAACTACATCACTATGAATCATAAATGGTGGAATCGCATAAGTAAATCCTTGGTCAATCATATAATCTCTACCATAAGCAATCATAGCCTCATGTAAACGGGCTATATCTCCAAGTAAGTAATAAAATCCTTGTCCAGAAGTTCTACCAGCAGCATCTTTATCCATACCATTTAATCTCTCAATAATATCTGCATGATAAGGAATTTCATAACTAGGAACTACAGGATCTCCAAATCTTTGAACTTCCACATTTTCGCTATCATCTTTACCAATAGGTACAGATTCATCAATAATTTGTGGAATAACCATCATTTTTTCACGGATAGATTTTGATAATTCTTCTTGTTCCCCTTCTAATTTGGTAATTTCTTCAGCTGTTTCAGCAATTTTTTTCTTGATTTCTTCTGCTTCGTCCTTCTTACCATCCTTCATTAATTTTCCAATTTCACCACTTAATTTATTCTTATCAGCTTTTAAAGTATCAGCTTTTACTTGTACTTCACGTACTTTTTTATCAAGTTCATATACTTCATCTACTAATGGAAGTTTTTCATCTTGAAATTTTTTCTTAATATTTTCTTTCACTAAATCTTTGTTTTCTCGAATGTATTTTATATCGATCATATTTTTTCCTCTTTTCTTTTATTTAAATATTTTTCTATAAATTTTTTAGATGGAGAATATAGGTTTTCTGGTAATTCATCAAAAGAAAACCATTTCCATTCATCTTCTTTAATAGGTTCCATTACTCGAAGTTCTCCCGAATAATGATTAGCAATCACTTCAATCGTCACAAAATGGCGATCCGCTTGAAAGTCATCCGAGACTGAGAATACTTCTAACTGTGAAATATCCAAATTAGTCTCTTCTTTTATTTCCCGAATAGCCGTATCAAATACTGTTTCCGAGTATTCTTGCTTTCCTCCTGGCAAAGTCCAAGTATCCGGTTCAAATATACCACCAGTATCTTTTCTCTTCGAGGATCGATGTCCTAAAAGAATCTTTCCTTGATTCAAGATCATAACACCAACACCAGTTTTAATAATCGAATCCATAGTTCTCCTTTCCAATAAAAAAAGGATGATACCAAAGGAGTGCAATTGCACGGTACCATCCTTACTTTCACTTTTTTGATAACGGGACTCCCCGGAATTTCTTCGTCTATAGAGTAGATAAATAAGACTATTACATCGTTTTCACCAGCCACGACTTCTCTAAGCTAAATCATCTTATTATTAGTTCTAATAATCGACTTGAATTTATTATAGTAAAAAATGAAACGTTTTGCAAGAATTATTTGTTTAGATAACAAACATTAGGAGCATTAAGGTCAATACCAATACTTGGATATTCTATTGGTGTTGTATAAGTAATTTCTTCCACAAGAGTAGAAGCAAATCCATAAGTGCCATCCGTCATACTGACATAATATCTTGGAACTTCT
Source organism: uncultured Caryophanales bacterium (assembly GCA_946539445.1). Lineage (GTDB taxonomy): Bacteria > Bacillota_I > Bacilli_A > RF39 > UBA660 > UBA3789. The sequence goes on along the minus strand of CAMNHK010000001.1, from coordinate 14,863 downwards.
CCATTTCTATCCGCAATAACAAAAGCAGATATAGGCTCTCTCAAATAATAAAGAGGCAAATATATTTCATCACGGATATCTGCAAAATAAAAGTAATACATACCAGTAGTTAGAGAAAATTCTCGATTATTACATACAACTTGATTATTCGAAACCATACTATCTACTTCTTTTACAAGTTTTTTACTAGCATAAACATAATAATAATTTTGAACATAACGACTAGTAGTCTTAACACTTGTCATATTCGCGATAATAAATAATACAAGTCCTATTAAGAAAAATACAACGAACAAACGATATAAAATCTTTTGCAATCGATAGTTTCTTTCCACAACTTTAGAATCAGTAGAACTAACATATTGATTGTTACCATAAAAATGCGTTCCATATCCAATCAGTGGAATAAAAACAATTGGTAATAATAAACATAATATTCCATTATATTGAAATTCTTTTCCTAATCGATAAAACACAATTAATAAGAAAATAATACCAACACCTGGAATCAAAGCAATCCATCCAATACTCTTAGAACGAAAAGCAAGATTTCCCAAAACGACAAAATTATAAAAAGGAATCCAAGCTTTCCACCATCTTTGATTACATTTCATAAAAAGTAATTGTAAAGAATAATGCCATAGGAAACCCACAGAAAGAATCATACAGGTAATCGGATAAAAAGAATAAACAATCGTATTCAACTCCGTTGGGTTCATTTGAAACGCTAAAAAACCTAAAATAAAATTCAGACCCAAAAAAACGAGTAAATTGGTAACAAAACAAATAACACGATTTCCAGCATTATAAGCAAGTCCGATAGCAGATTGTTGAGTAATCTCATTTTGAGGAATAGTAGATCCTCCTCCAACGGAATAAGTATTCGTTTGATTTTTAATATATTGCTGCATGGATTGATTTGCTTCATGTTCTGGATTTAAATATCCACATTTCATACAATACCGTGAATTACTGTTCATTTCCTCACCACAACGAGCACAGTATATCGTATATCCACCATTCTCATTCATAATCCATCTTCCCTACCTTCTATAAGTATTGTACCATACAATTCTTTTTTTAGTATAAAAAAAGAAGCTATTTTGCTTCTATCAACAATTTAATCGCAGTTCTTTCCTCACCATCAATGGAAATATCTTGAAAGGCTGGAATACAAACAAGGTTTTTACCACTAGGTGCAACAAAACCGCGCGCAATCGCAACAGCTTTAATCGCTTGATTCAAAGCCCCAGCCCCAACTGCTTGAATTTCCACAACACCTTTTTCACGAAAGACATTTGCCAACGCCCCTGCTACACTATTAGGATTTGATTTACTACTAACTTTTAATGTTTCCATTTTTTCCTCACTTTCATAATAATTGTATGAAACAATAAAAAAAATATGTTTAAAACATACTTTTTTATTGCTCAACAGCCTCAATCACTCGATTAATAACTTTCACAAGTCGACGATAGCCATTATCATTTAATAAAATACCATCATCCGTATAAGAGTCCTTCAATGCTCCATTTTCGACTAACTCTTGGAAGATATCCAAATATTCAATTTTTTGTTCTTCACACAATTCCTTTAATTCCTCATTAAATTGTTGAATATCAGAATTATCCAAATCTCCAAAAACACCATCATTATAATATGGATTAGAAGGATTAATTGGATATAAAGATTCTACATAAATCGTGGCATAAGGACGATTTGCTTGAATCCCATCAACAATTTTATGGAAAGATTTAAGAATTGTTTCAAAAGACTCTCCTTTTTGTAAATCGTTCATTCCTAACTGCAAGAAAACAATGGATGGATTATATTGATAAATAAAATCTCTTAATTGATTTGATACCACAGAAGCCGTCATATCATCACTACTCACTTTTACATAATGATAGTCATAATGATAAAGAGAAAAATCAAATTCATCCGTATGATAATCACCAACAAATAAATAATTACGATCAAGAGTATCATCTGCTTTTTGAATCGCAATAGGTTCCTCTAACCGTTCTTTCTTATGAAAAAGAGTAATAGGATTGTTTGCAAAAAAAGCCATAATTCCAAGAACTAATATGCAAAAAATGGATAAAGAATAAAATAATTTTTTTAAAAGTTCTACTCTTTGAATTTTTTTACTTTTTTCGCTTATCAGCAAATCTCTTTTTTCTTTACTAGATGGAACTTTCTTAGAAAAACGTCCCTCTAAGAAACTAGTGTCCAAAGATTCTGAATCATTTAATCGTTCACGGTCAATTCGAATTTTCGTAGTATTTTCAATATTCTTCTTCTTAGAAGAATTTTTGCTATTTTTGGTATTTTTTTTATCATTGTAAGGTTTACTATTATTCTTTGCCATACTACAACCTCCGATTATACAAAAATATTATATCAAAGAACCAAGAGAGAAAAAAGTCTAAAATGCAAAAATTCCTAGGAAAATATTTTTAATTTCTTGCCAAAAAAGAGAAAGAAAACTCATCTTTTGTACATCCCGGTCCACAACAATTGGAACTCTACTAATTTCCTCTTGATCACGATAAGCAATCATCTCTCCAACAATCGATCCTTTTTGAATAGGTAAGGAAAGAGAACGAATGATTGGTTTATAGTGATAAGAAGAGGATTCTCCCACTTCTTCTACGGCAATAAGATTATCTTGTAATAGAAAAGAGGCTTGACTAGGAGTAGCTTTAGAAAATGAAATAGTATCTACAATTTCCCCCTTTTTCTTTAAAACATGAACCTTTGTATTCGTAAATCCATAATCCAAAAGTCCAACGGTCTCTCGATTTCTTACTTTGCTATCTTTTTCTCCTAACACAATAGCAATAAAACGTAGATCACCCCTTTTAGCAGTAGCTGCTAAACAATACCCAGCAGCATCCGTATGACCCGTTTTTAATCCATCACACCCCTCATATTGAGCAATCAATTTATTGGTATTAACGAGCCAAAACTTATGATCGGTATTTTGTCTTAAATAATCTTCATAAATAGAAGAATACTTTAAAATATCCGGATGATGGATCATTAGTTCTCTGGCAATCATTGCCATATCATAACTACTAGAATAATGATTTTCTTGATCCAATCCCGTACAATTTTCAAAATGAGTATCGGCTAATCCTAAACCCAACACTTTTTGATTCATTCGTTTTACAAATTTTTCTTCCGTACCACTAATATATTCTGCCATTGCAACCGTAGCATCATTTCCACTCGCAACACTAATTCCCTTCATCAAATCTTCTACAGACATTTTCTCGCCTGCTTCTAAGTAAATTTGACTACCTCCCATTTCACTGGCATTACTACTAACCGTTACAATATCATTCCAATGAATCGTTCCTTTTTCTATTTCCTCTAAAATAAGAATTTGAGCAACCATTTTCGTCATAGAAGCAACCGAAACTCTTTTATGAATATCTTTCTCATAAAGAATTTTACCACTACTCACTTCCATCAAAATTCCACTATCAGCATTAGGAATTAGTTCTTCTGCCCAAGTATGAAAGGGAAAGAAGAAAAAAATTCCAATTAAAAACCATACTATTTTTTTCATAAATCCTCCTAGTAAACCATATGTTATAAAAAAGAAACTATGCATAAAAGGAGATATCATGAAAATACAAAAACTACTCCTATGGGAAGTAATATTAATAGCTTTAGTCTTAGGTAATAAAGAACTATCGAAAGAATCCTTTATAAAAACAAAATACTATAAAGATTCTTACAAAGAAAGATACAAACAATATAAAAAAAAGAAACCATTATTAACAAAAAAACAAGTAGTCCAAGCCGTAAATTTACAGCAAGATAAAAAACCTTATGAAGGAACAGAAAAATCCCCTAATATTGGAAAAAAAAGCGTATTAGTAAATAAACACTTTTATTTAGGACAAGACTATATTCCACCCACACTAGAAAAGATAAATGAGAACTATTCAACAAGAGAATTATATCTCTCAAAAGAAGCTAAGAATGCCTGGGAAAAGTTAGCACAAGAAATGAAAAAGAAAGGATTATCAGTATATGCTATATCCGCATATCGCAGTTATGAATATCAAGATAATTTATACAAAAAATATGTAAAATTAGAAGGAATAGAAAAAGCCGATACCTATTCCGCAAGGCCAGGTTATTCTGAACATCAAACAGGGCTAGCCTTGGATATCTCGAATGGAATAGAATCTTATGAAAATTTTCATAAAACAAATGAATATGAGTGGATCAAAGAACATGCCTATGAATATGGTTTTATCGAACGATATCCAAAAGGAAAAGAAGATATTACAGGATATCAATATGAACCATGGCATTATCGGTACGTAGGATTAAAACTAGCTTATCATCTTTATCATCAAAAAATTACTTTAGAAGAGTACTACGCCACAAAAAAAGGATTTTAAAATCCTTTAATCAAATTTCTTTTTGAAATAGAAAAATAAATAGTAAAAGCCAGTAAATAATAACCATATTAATAAAATAAAATTACTAATCTGAACCAAACATAAAATAGTCTCATTTTGATATAGTTTAGCAATATCTAATAAATCAACCATATCATAAGCAGCCAACGCTACAAAGGACATAAAAAAGAAATATAAAATGCTAAAAAATAAATAATTAACAATTTTTTTAAATTGCGACATCTTCTTACTAAACAAAGTCCATAAAATCATCACAGTAACAAACAATATAATGAAAAAATAAACAATAGTAGATGGAAAATAAATATAATTCATAATAGCTTTTACAAAAGAATCCATACAAGACTTTACATAAGTACTGTAACTAATTAGAATTCCAATAACAAATCCGATATAAATACCAATCGCAATCATTTGAACCAAATGATTATTTCTTCTTAAATTAACTACCAAAATCATAAATAAAAGAAGGCTTAAAAGGAACATCTCTATAGAAAGAAAAGAAGAAAAGATATAACGAAATAAAATTCCAAACTTTTCAAATAAAGATAAATCCATATAATCACCTTCTCTAGCCTATAAGTTCTGATATATATACGGTTTGAGTATCATCATTCCCCTTTGTACAAGTAATCATCGTTAAAGAAGTTTGATCATAATTCCGATGAATAGCCACTACTCCATTCTTTGGAACCTCATAAATATTTACTATATGATATTCGTATCGTACTCCTGCATAAGTAACATATACTACATCTCCAATTTCCAAGCGATATAAATATGCAAAATACGAAATATAAGCATCTCCCGAATGAGCCATTAGAATTAAATTTCCATAAGGAACATCCGGCATAGTAGAACCTTCAACCATAGTAACATTATATTCAATCGAATTATATTTTGAACCTACGTTATAAAACCCTCTTTTTAAACCAATCTTAGGAATTTCTAAAACTCCAAGATATTTACTATAATCAATTACATAGTGTGTATTATTCTCTTCTATATTAACATTTTCTGTAACAGGAACATCGGTAACAACTTCTACTTCAGGTTCTTCTGCAACAGGAACAGGATCCATCATAGCAATCTTCATATCCGAATAAATCTCATCTCTCATTCGTACAAAATAATTCCATGACAGAGATAAAAAACCTATAAAAATAAGCAAAGAGCCAAATAACAATATATGGCTCTTTTTTATTCTATTGTTTGCTTTCAACAGGTTTTGCATTCGCATAAACAATACCAACACCACATAATAATATGATTAATCCAATAAAGTAAATTGTTTGAGCTGTATTCATACCTGTATTTGGAGAACCAAGTAATTCATATTCTTCTCCAGCTGTTATGTCTCTTTCTGATTCAGAAACAGAACCAACTTTTTGTAGTAATACTCCTTCAGAATCTACGATAAGATTTCCAGAAGCATCTTGAGCTACATAATAATATCCAGTTAAAGAATTAAAATGTCCTGTAACACTAATCGTTAATTTTGATAAAGATTCTTTTACTTTGTCAACAGGAACACGAACATAGAAATTCGTACCTCTTGGAATATTATTTGGACCAATTGTGTTTCCATTTCCATCAACAGCGAACGCACCTTCTACTCCACCAAAACTAACATTATAAGAAGTCATAGCCCCAGCAGGATAATCAGTAACCGTAACTAATGCAGTTTGATAATATTTTCCATCATCTGTTTTAGATATTTCTCCATTTGCTCTAGTAACCGTTAAAGCTTTACGACTAGATGCACTTTTAGCTTGAGCAACAATATCTTTAACATACTTATCATAAATAGTAGTTCCAGAAGCTAAATAAATACCACGAGAATCACTTCCACCAATATACAATGTTAATGTAGTAGCAGACATAATAGAACTTAAATCAGCTGGTGAAATATAATGACGAGAACTCTCTCCAACCGTACCTGCATTCGTTGTATCATATAAATATAACCAAATAGCAACCTGAGTAACCCAATTTTCTACATATTTAGCATCGGCACCAGTTGCATCCGTCATAGCTTTTCCATTTACGAAACTGTTGTCTAAAATATAAAGCAATCCTTGATCATCAATTTCCCCAGCACGAACATAACTAGCACCATCACGGACAGGACTATTATGCTCCACACATAAAATTGGAAGAAGCGAATCTCCAGCCACATAAACGGGAGCTGAGAAATTACCAGTACCTCCATCAGCAACGACTCTTAATACCGCATCATCTTCCTTGCCATAAGCAAAATTAAAGTTTTGTGGCATCGTACCAAGAGGAGCAGCATAACTAATATTGCCACCTTGATTTGTAGCAAATCCAAACATTGCGATTGAGAAAATAGCAAAGAAAGATACTACAAATGATAAAACAACAGAGAAATCTACAACACTTCTTTGACTTTGGTTGTTATTCTCTTCCATATAGATTTTTTCCATACAAAATCACCATACCCTTTATAATATTATTATACCATAATTCAACTAAAATCAAACTTTTTTTTATCGAATCCCAAAAATCTTGTCATATTCTATGTTAGGTTTACTCTTAGAATAATAAATAGTAGCTAATACTTCTCCTTTTTTAACATGCTCTCCTACTAATTTTTCTAGACGAATTCCAACTGTATAATCGATTTTATCCGTAATACTTTCTTTTCCGGCACCCAATGATAAAGACAGTTTTCCAAGTTCTAATGCATCTAATTTCTTTAAAACACCACTCGTTTTAGCTTTGACTGTAAATGTATGATCACTCACTTTTATTTGAGAAAGATTTCCTTTTTGATATTGAACCATTTCTAAAAATTTTTGATAAGCCCGTCCATCTTTCAATGCCTCTTTTACCATCGTACAAGCTTCTTCTTTTGAAATTTCTTTTCCCATACTTACCATTTCACTAGCAAGATCAATACATAAATCAACAAAAGAATTAGAAGTTTCCTTTCCCTGTAAAACATCTATAGCTTCCAACACTTCCAAACTATTACCAATACACTTTCCTAAAGGAACATCCATATCACTAATAATGGTACGAACTTCTCGATTATAAAAGTTCCCAATTTTAATCATCAAATCACTTAATTTTTCAGCATCTTCTCTAGTTTGTAGCAAAGCACCTTTTCCCAGTTTAATATCAATAATTATTTTATCAGCACCAGCAGCTATCTTTTTACTCATAATACTAGAAGCAATTAAAGGAATAGAAGAAACCGTAGCCGTAACATCCCGTAAAGCATAGATAACCTTATCCATAGGAACCAAACAAGCTGTTTGCCCCGTAACAACTAGCTGAATATCATGAACTTGTTTTACAATTTCATCATCCGAAAGGTCAATTCGATATCCTGGTATACTCTCTAATTTATCAATCGTACCACCAGTATATCCAAGCCCACGACCACTCATTTTTACAACCGGAATCCCTAAGGAAGCAACAATAGGTGCAATAACCAAAGTCGTTTTATCCCCAATTCCACCGGTAGAATGTTTATCCACCTTAATCCCAGGAATATCCGAAAATTCTAACACATCCCCACTATCAATAAAAATTTTCGTTAAAGCAAATATCTCCTCATCCGTCATACCATTAATACAAATGGCCATTAATAAACTAGACATTTGATAATCTGGTATTTTTCCATCCAAATATCCATTAAAGAAAAAATCTAATTCTTTATAAGATAACTCTTCTCCCAAACGTTTTTTATTAATAATATCAATAATCATAAAATCTCCTTTCGATAAATATCAGAATCTCTCATGACATATCCACATTTCTCATACAGTTTATGAGCAGCAACCCGAAAACGACTGCATGTTAGTTGAAGATACAAAGCATTTTTCTCTTTTGCTATAGAATCAGCATATTCAAGCATTTTTCTACCGACTCCCATTCCTCGATACTTAGACGAAACACAAACATAATCAACTAAACAATATATCTTCTTTTTAATTGGATTATAAACATCCGTTAATAATAAATAACCCGCCACTTTTTGGTCAACCGTAGCGACTATTTCCCTAAAAACAGTATCTGAAAAATTTTCTTTTTCAGAAGAAAAAGCCTCCATTAATATTTCATTAACAGCATTTAAATCCGAATCCATATAATCTCGTACTTCTAAATTCATACAACCACCTACTCTATAATGAGTATATCATAAAAAAAGAAAAGAAGGGACTCTATTCCTCCTCTTCTTTTGATTTGCTAGATAAAAAAGTAATTTTTTCACAAATAACTTCTAACGAGTATTCTTTTTTCTCTCCCTTTTCTTCTACTTTTGATTGAACTCTTCCTTTTACTCCAACAATATCTCCCTTCCCACAATATTCACTTGTATTTTCAGCAATACTGTCAAAAGCAACACAATCAACAAAATCTGTATCATAAGAACCTTCACTATTCTTAAAACTACGTGGGATAGCCAAAGAAATCGTTGCCACTTTTACTCCGTTTTCAGCCTTATGAACAGTAATATCACGCGTTAGTCTACCGACTAAAATAATCTGATTAAGCATAAACCACCTCCTTTCGAGATGGTATAATAGCGGAACAAAAAAAGAATTGCAAAAGTCACTTTTTTATTTTTTAAAAGAAAAAAGTCTTTATTTTAAAAAAACAAATAAAAGAAAAAGAAGAATGTAAGAGAAAAAAATATTTCAAATAAAAACTTCAAAAAAAAGAACCAAATTGGTTCTTATAAATTTCTCTTAATTAACTGATTTAATTCTACTGCATATTCCATAGGCAATTCTTCACGGAACTTTTCAATAAAACCTAAGATTATTAAATCCATAGCTCTTTCTCTAGAAATACCACGACTCATCATATAAAACAAATTATCTTCACTAATCTTAGAAACAGTTGCTTCATGTTCCAAACTACTACTATAGTTAAAGCAAGAATTATAAGGAATGGTATCACTCTTAGACAATTCGTCCAAAATTAGCGTGTCACATTTAATATCTGCTTCACTATCACTAGCGTTTTTTTGAATATAAGACTTTCCTCTATAGGTAGCGTTTCCACCATTTCTAGCAATACTCTTAGAAATAATAGTACTCTTAGTATGTTTTCCTAAGTGAATCATTCTAGCTCCTGTATCTTGGATTTGCCCTTGCCCAGCTACACTAATCGTAATACAGGTTCCTTTTGAATAGTCACCTTTCAAAATACAGCATGGATACTTCATAGTAACTTTACTACCAATATTACCATCAATCCACTCCATTGTTCCAAACTTATCAACTTGCGCACGTTTCGTAACAAGATTATAAACATTATTGGCCCAATTTTGAACAGTAGAATAACGACATTTACTATTCTTTCCTACATATATTTCAACAACAGCAGCATGAAGGCTACTTTCACTATAAGTAGGAGCAGTGCATCCTTCAATATAATGCAAATCACTATTATCATCTACAATAATCAAAGTACGTTCAAACTGTCCCATATTACGGCTATTAATACGGAAATAACTTTGTAGGGGACGATCTAGTTTTGTATTAGGCGGAACATAAATAAAACTCCCCCCAGAAAATACAGCCCCATTTAAAGCAGCAAATTTATTTTCATTATTGGAAACAATTTTTCCAAAATATTTTTTAACTAAATCTGGATATTGCTTCATAGCTTGTTCAATCGAAGTAAAAATAACGTTCTTTTCTTCTATTTCTTGTATCATAGAATGATAAATAACTTCACTTTCGTATTGAACACCCATTCCACCCATATGAATTTCAGATTCTCGAACTCCAACAGAATCCAAATCATCTACAATTGGTTTTAAAACATTATTCCAATCACTTTTGATTTTGTCATCTAATTCATTATTCTTATAATAGATAATTTTGGAAAAATCCAAATCAATCTCCGGTCCAAAAGATGGCATATCTAGTTTTTCAAACTTATGATAACTATCGATTCGAAAATCACGAATCCAATCATCCTCTTTCTTTACAGAAGAGATTTGTTTTACTTTTTCTTCATCTATACCAATGATCTCCATGGTATCACTCCAGTCTATTTACGATACATTAATCCAGTTCCAAAACTTGCAAAATAAGAATCTAATTGCTCTTTTTTAGTTTGATCCTCTTGAATCTTTTTGCGATTCTTCATACGCGAAAGAAAAGATCCCTCTTTCTTTTCTAATAAAGAAATACGGTCTACAAAGAAATAATCAGAAGTCATAACAAAATCTTCGAGTTCAGACATACTAACTTCTTCTTTTCTTAAAATATCTTTCATACGAAATGGTTCTACTACAAAGCAAGGACCTTCTTGAACTTCACCGCTTGCTAAATAAAGTAGATTCCCATAGTTATCTCCATTTAAAGTGCAGTTTCCATAAGGAGCTCTTTCATATACTGGTAACTCCTCTCCAGGACAGAATACATTCATGTATTCTCCTTCTTGATGAAACAAAATAACATATGCAGGATTCATAGGTATTTCCGTAGCATTTCTTTTTGTTTCAAAATAACGTATTTGTGCAAGTTTTAAATTTTCTGTTTTCATTTTTTCCATATTCAACTTTCTCCCATCCTAATAATTATTTTAACTCTTCCAACATTTTTTCAACCGCAATACTCGGAAGTAGTGCACAATGTATTCGATTCGGTTGCTTATGTATTTGATCATATACATTCAATTCCCCTAATAATTCCGAATCATATTCTTTTTCATAAATCATATTTCGATAATTTTCCAAAATAGTTTTTACTTCTGAAACCGTCTTACCAATTAACTTACGAATCATAATAGAAGTAGCAGAAGTACTGATGGCACAAGCTTCTCCATCAAAACGAATATCTTTAACAATACCATCTTCAATTTTCATCATAAAATCCAAATTATCGATACAACTTTCACTATTGGTATTAACCTTTAAATAATCTTTATCCTCTATCAATCCACGATTTTCAGGATTTTGATAATTATCCAATATTATTTCTCTTCTTAAATTCTCATCCATCCAATCACCTACAATACAACTTTAAAAATATCATGGCTATTTTGCAAAGCCTCTACTAATCGATCTACATCTTCATAGTTATTATAAAAATACATACTAACACGAACCGTATTCTTAATCTGTACTTCATCTTTCAACATCTTAGCACAATGATTTCCAGCACGAACAGCTATATGATAATGATTTAAAAACACAGAAGAATCTTGAGCAAAAACACCATTTAAATTGAAAGCTAAAATACCACTATCACTACTTTTATTATATAAAATGATAGAATCAAAATCTTTAATCTTTTCTAATAAATATTTTTTTAGTTTCATTTCATGCTCATGAATACGATCCATTCCAATATTCATCAAATACCGAATGGCTTCTCCTAATCCTATTACTTCCGCAATAGGAGGAGTACCAGCTTCAAATCGAACAGGAACCTCTTTCAATTCATAAGAATTATCTTCTTCAAAGAAAGAATTCATTCCCCCACCATAACACAATGGTTCCATTTCTTCAAGTAAATCTTTTCTTCCCACCAATATTCCAACTCCCGTTGGTCCACACATTTTATGACCAGAAAAACTTAAGAAGTCCATATAACTATCTTCAAAATCAACTTTCATATGAGGAACACTTTGTGCCCCATCAACGTTAAATAAAATATTATGTTCCCGACAAAATTTTCCAATTCGTTTAACATCACGAACATCACCAATCACATTCGTAACATGAGCTAAACTAATTACCTTTGTTTTATCCGTAACACTTTTTTCAATTGCCTCATAAGTTAATTCATATTGCTTATTCAAGGGAACATAACGAATCTCAATTCCAATTTCTTCTCTTAACTTAATCCAAGGTAAAATATTAGATGCATGTTCCGCTTTATTTAATAATACTTCATCTCCCTTTTTTAAATGTTTTCTCATATATCCAAAAACAACCATATTAAGGGAATGAGTAGCACCACTTGTATAAACCACACAATTAGGATCACAATGAATGAACTCTCCAACAAGATTACGAACTCCATCATACAATTCATTCGTAATCATGGCAGCCGTATAATCTCCTCTATGAATATTAGAAGTATGTTCATAATAATAACGATTCATCGCTTCCACCACGCATCTAGGTTTCAAAGTAGTAGCCCCATTATCAAAATAAACAATATTATCCTCAAGCATAGGGAAATCTTCTCGATTCATAGAAACACCTCCTTATATCTTTTCAATTTCTTTCATAAACCAATCAATTTGATTCAAATCAATACTATCACTATTAATTAAAAAACCATTTAATAATAATCGACTAGCATTCTCTCTAGAAATACCACGACTCATCATATAAAATAGTTTTTCCTCACTAAACTTTCCAATCAATGCACTATGATTACTATCAACATCATAATTATCAATCCATAAATTAGGCCAAATAGTACTCTTACCATCTTTCATATTAATAATTTGATTGTCTTGATTGCAAATACATTTACTGCATTCTTTCGGAACCATACCATTAACATAATATGTTAATTTAGCTTCTCCAACATTAACACCATGATTCACTACCTCACTATGAGTATTTCCTTTCCTATGATGAACATCAATGGAAAAAGTATGATCATCATAATTAATATTATTATAATAATAATAGAAAGTAACTCCTTCTGTAACTAAATGAACATCCACTTTGCAATCACTATTCAAAGAATAATGATAAATAATGGTATCTTCCGTAATATTATAATGATATTCCTTTTCATCATTTTGATCGAATACATATAATACTTTATTCATGAGACTCATCTCCAGCTATATCATTAATCCCAGAATATCCACTTTTTTCAATATCAAATGCTAATTGAATATCACCCGTTTTCTGAATATGACCATCTTTTAAAATATGAACATAATCCGGTTTAATATACTCTAATATTCTAGGATAATGGGTAATAATTAAAAGAGATGCATCCTTATTATCCATCATATATTGATTTATATTATCACAAACAATTTTTAAACTATCTACATCAAGCCCAGAATCTAATTCATCTAAAATAATCATTTTAGGCTTCAACACTTTCATTTGAAGAATCTCATTTTTCTTTTTTTCTCCACCACTAAATCCTTGATTCAAAGAGCGATGAAGCATATTACTATCTAACCCAACTTCTTTCATACCAGATTCCATATCTTTAATAAAAGAATATAGGTTTACTTTTTCAGAAGTAATAGAAGAACGTGCGGTCCTTAAAAATTCACTATTACTGACGCCTTCAATAACCGTAGGATCTTGCATACAAAGAAAAATTCCTTTTTTAGCTCTCTCATCAACAGACAAATGTAAAATACTCTCTCCATCTAATAAGATATCTCCAGAGTTTACTTCATACATATAATGTCCCATAATTAATTTCGCCAAAGTACTTTTCCCAGTACCATTAGGTCCCATAATAACATGAACTTCTCCGTTAGGAATCGTTAAAGACAAATTTTCCAGTATAGCATAATCATTATTAATAATAGATCCAGTTAAATTCTTTATTTCTAGCATAATCTCTCCACCTACAAAATCACTATTATTTTATCACAGAAGCCAAAGAAATACAAAAAAAATCAACAAATTGTTGATTTCTTTTTGTATTCATTAAGCAGCTCTTCGATAATAAGAATCAGAACTATCATAGTTATAAGAACTGTCATCTCCTAAAAGAGTTTTAGCATCCGCAAGTAAACGAACCAACTCTTCTTTACCTTGAAGTTGTGGTCTCATAACCTCTAATTCATGAGCTTGAGTATCAATAATTCTATCCTGATCATGGACTCTATTTTCTAGAACTTGATTTCTAGATTCTAATTTTGTAATAGTAGCCTCATAATTATGAATCTTGGTATTTAAGGCATCAATTTTTTGCTCTTGAGCAGTAGCACGATTCGCAATATTTCGTCTAGAAGCATTTAATTTTTCCAAACGTTCTCTATATTCTTCAATCATAGCTCTTTGCTCACGATTTTGCTTCATTAATTCACTCATAGATTTAGCTACATCTACAATAATAGTATCTTTTCCTGGAAGAACATTGGAATGACTATAATCACGATTATAAGAATCATCAAATTCATCTTCTCGTTGAATACGATCCGTTTGAATAACAGAATCCTTAAAGATATCATTCTCTAATCCCATATCATCATCTAAGTCATGATCCGCAGATACATCATCAAAGAATGAACTTAAAGAAACATCTTTCTCAGGAGTTTCATTCATAGGGATAGACTCTTCTTCATCATGGTTCTCTTCTACTACCTCATCCGAATAATCTTCCTCTACAGGAGTAGTTTCAACTGGAGTCTCCTCTAATTCAGAGGTAACAGCATCACTAGAATCAACAGCTGTACTTTCTTCTGAAACAGATTCTTCTTCTACAGGA